>JBBIOF010000361.1:0-3654 GCA_037443505.1 Candidatus Rokuibacteriota bacterium | reverse complement strand
GGTGCTTCCTGAAGAACTCCAGCGTCCGGCGCCAGGCGTCGGCGGCGGCCGCCTTGTCGTAGACGTCGGGCCGCTCGTCGTTGAAGAAGGCGTGGTCCACGCCCGGGTAGATGTGGATCTCGGAGGACTTGCCCGCCTTCCGGATCTCCGCGTCCACCTGGCGGGCGACGTCGGGCGTGACGAACTGGTCGCGCTCGGCGTACAGGCCGAGAACCGGCCCGTGGAGCCGCGTGTAGTCGGGCTTGACGTTGGGGTGGATGCCGTAGAAGTTCACGCAGGCGCCCACGGACGGGTTCAGGGTGGCGGCGAAGAGGGCGAGCTGGCCGCCCATGCAGAAGCCGACCACGCCGATCCTCGGGGTGGCGGACCGCGCGGCCAGGTAGGCGGCCGCCCCGCGGAGGTCCTTCTCCGCCTGGGCGATGTTGAGGGCCATGAACAGCTTGCCCGCCTCGTCCGGTTCGCTCGCCGTCCTGCCGTGGTACATGTCGGGCGCCAGCGCCACGAAGCCCTCGGCGGCGAAGCGGTCGCAGACGCTCTTGATGTGGCCCACCAGACCCCACCATTCCTGGATCACCAGCACGCCCGGGCCCGTGCCCGAGGCCGGGGTGGCGAGGTAACCGCTGGTCGTGCCGCCGTTGGAGGGGAACTGCACCATCGTGCCGGGCATCAGGAGCCTCCTTGCGTGGTCTCGGCGGGACCGGGGCGCGGCGGGGTGATCTTCACCGTCACCACGTGGCGGGCGTCGGCCTCCAGGACGGTGATGGTGTAACCGCGGACCTGGAACTCCTCGCCGGTGCGGGGGATGCGGCCCAGGGTGGCGAGCACCAGCCCGGCGACCGTCTCGTAGTCCTGCTTGGGCAGCGCCCAGTCCAGGGCCTCGTTCAGCTCGTCGATGTTGGTGCGCGCGGCCACGCGGTAGCTGCCGTCCGGCAGCCGGTCGACGGGCGCCGCCGGGCGGTCGTGCTCGTCCTGGATCTCGCCCACGATCTCCTCGAGGATGTCCTCGAGGGTCACGATGCCGGTGCTGCCGCCGTACTCGTCCACCACGATGGCCATGTGGGTGCGGGCCCGCTGCATCTCGCGGAGCAGGTCGTCGATGCGCTTGGTTTCCGGCACATAATACGGCTGGCGCATCAGCTCGTCCAGGGTCGCGGCCTCGGCGCCCCGGCTCAGCAGGTCCATGGCGGCCACCACCCCCACCACGTTGGTCTCCCGCTGGCGGTAGACGGGGATGCGCGAGAACCCCCGCTGGTGGATGAGCGCGACGGCCTCGGCGGGCGTGGCGGTGTCGGGCAGCATGACGACCTCCACCAGCGGGACCATCACCTCGCGGACCGTCGTCTCGCCCAGGTCGAAGATCTTGTCGATCATCTCGGCTTCCTGGGTGGTGACGTCGGCCTCCCCGGGCTCCATGGCCAGCAGCGCCTTCAGCTCCTCCCGGGAGACGAACTGGCGGGTGTCCGCCTTGTGGGCCCCGAAGGCGCGGAGCAGCCAGGCGACCACCCCGTTGGAGACCACCACGAACGGGGCCAGCGCCACCGCCGACCATGTGAGGAGCCGGTACAGCCGGAGGATCAGGGGCGTGGCCCACTCGCGGGCCACGGCCTTCGGGATGATCTCGCCGAAGACCAGCACGAGGGGGGTCAGGACCAGGGTCACCAGCAGGGGCGCGGCGCCTCCCAGGAGCGGCCGCAGCCCGAAGGTGGCCGCCGAGGAGGCGATGATGTGGGAGATGGTGACGCCCATCATGGCCGTGGAGAGCGTCCGCTCCGGCCGGCGGAAGGCCTCCAGGTAGGCGGCGGCGGTGGCGTGGCCCTCCTCGGCCAGGTGGCGCAGCTTCAGTCGGTTGGCGGCGATGAACGCCATCTCGGCCGCCGAGAAGAACATGGTGGCCAGCAGGCAGGCCGCGGCGACCCCGAGGAGGAGCGTCACGCCGCGGCCTCCCGCGGGACGGGCCGGTGGAGCACCACCAGGACCTCCACCACCCGCGTCCGCTCCACCTTCTCCACGGTGACGGTCAGCTCGGCGGTCGCCTTGCGCTCGGACTTGCGGGGCACGCGGCCGAAGAGGTCCAGCACCCAGCCGCCCACCGTGTCGTAGGCCGTGTTCGAGATGCTGAGCCCCGTGGCGGCGTTCAGCTCGTCGATGGGGAGCTTGCCCGACACCCGGTAGGTGGCCGCGTCGATGCGCTGGATGAGCCGCTCGGGCTCGTCGAACTCGTCCGCGATCTCGCCCACCAGCTCCTCCAGCAGGTCCTCCAGGGTCACCAGGCCGGCCGTGCCCCCGTACTCGTCCACCACCACGGCCAGGTGGAGCTTCTTGGCCTGCAGCTCCTGCAGCAGGATGTCGGCCCGCTTGGTCTCGGGGACGAAGTAGGGCGGGTGCAGGTGGTTCCGCAGGTCGAAGTCCGGCGGCAGGCCGGTGACCCAGGGCAGCAGGTCCTTCGTGTAGAGGACGCCGATGATGACGTCGATGGAGCCCTCGAAGACCGGCACGCGGGAGTAGAGGTGCTCCCGCAGCAGGGGGAGGACCTTCTCCCGCGGCGTGGCGACGTCCAGGCAGAACATCTCGGTGCGCGGGACCATGATGGAGCGGACCAGGGTGTCCTCCAGCTCGAACACCTTGTGGATCATCTCCCGCTCCTCGCGCTCGACGACGCCCTCGCTGGCGCCCACGTCCACCAGCGTCCTCAGCTCCTCTTCCGTGAGCTCGGGGCCGAGGGGCCGGCCCGGCCGCCCGGTGAGGCGGACGGTCAGGGCGGTGAGCCCGCCCAGGACGAGGCGCGCCGGGGTCAGGAGCCGCCCGAGCCACGCCACCGGCCGCCGGGCCACGGCTAGGAAGCGCTCGGGGTACGTGACGGCGAGCGTCATCGGCAGCACCTCGCCGAAGGTGGTCAGCACGAGGATCATGACCAGGATCTCGACCACCAGCCCGTAGCGTGCCCCGAACAGGTCCTCGGCGATGGTGGCGGCCACCGCGGCGGCGCCGATGTTGATCAGGGTGATTCCCACCAGGAGCGTCACCAGCAGGTCGTGCGGCCGCTCGACCATGGGCACGTGGCCCGGCTCGGCCGGGCCGCCCGAGGCCAGCCGTCTGAGCCGGGCTCGACCCAGGGAGAAGTAAGCGGCCTCGGCGCCGGTGAGGACCGCCGAGCAGGCGACCAGCAGGCCCAGCGCGAGGAGCCTGAGGACCACGCCGTCCGTCACCGCCGCCCGCCCGTGACGAAGTGCTCGAAGCCGGGCCGCACGGGGGCGTCCCGCCCGGCGCGATCGACGAACCGGATCCCGCGGCCCTCGGTGACCTCGCCCACCGCGGTGAGCGGCGTTCCTGTGGCCGCCGCGAGCCCCTCCCGCAGCCGGTCGTAGGCCTCGGGGCGGCAGGTCAGGAGCAGCTCGTAGTCCTCGCCGCCGCTGGTCGCCCAGTGGAGGGCGTCGCGGCGGAGCAGCCCGGCCAGCCGGCGCGCACTCTCGGCCACGGGCAGCCGCTCGAGGTCCACGCGGGCGGCGACGCCGCTCTCCTCGGCGACGTGTCCCAGGTCCGTGGCGAGGCCATCGGACAGGTCGATCATCGCGGTGACGCCGTCGGCTGCGCCCAGCCACCGGCCCTCCGGCACCCGCGGCCGGGGCCGGAGGTGGGCCGTGGTCGCGTCCGCGA
>JBBIOF010000360.1:0-3659 GCA_037443505.1 Candidatus Rokuibacteriota bacterium | reverse complement strand
TGTACGTGCTGACGAAGGAGGAGGGGGGGCGGCACACGCCGTTTTTCAACGGGTACCGGCCGCAGTTTTACTTTCGGACGACGGACGTGACGGGGGTGGTGACGCTGCCGGCGGGGGTGGAGATGGTGATGCCGGGGGACAACGTGGCGATGGCGGTGGAGCTGATCACGCCGATCGCGCTGGAGCGGGAGCTGCGGTTCGCGATCCGGGAGGGCGGGCGGACGGTGGGCGCCGGCGTGGTCACCGAGATCGCGGAGTAGGCCATGGTCACCCTGACCGCGGATCAGAAGATCCGCATCCGGCTGAAGGCGTACGACCACCACCTCCTGGACCGCTCGGTCAAGGAGATCGTGGAGACGGTCCGCCGCACCGGGGCGCGCATCTCCGGCCCCGTGCTGCTGCCGACCATCGTCAGCCGGTGGACCGTGCTGCGCTCGCCCCACGTGGACAAGACGTCGCGCGAGCAGTTCGAGATGCGGACCCACAAGCGGCTGCTGGACATCGTCGATCCCACGCCGCAGACCGTGGACTCGCTGATGAAGCTCGACCTCCCGGCCGGCGTGGACGTGGAGATCAAGCTGTAGGGGCCGCCCATGGCACGCAAGGAAGGACTGATCGGGCGCAAGGTCGGCATGACCCAGGTCTTCGGGGAGGACGGCAGCCACATCCCCGTGACCGTGATCCAGGCGGGGCCCTGCACCGTGGTGGGGATCCGGACGCGGGCCAGCCACGGCTACGACGCGCTCCAGCTGGGCTTCGAGCCCCGGCGCAAGAACGTGACCCGGCCCATGGCCGGCCACTTCAAGAAGGCGGGGGTCGCGCCGCAGCGGGTGCTGCGGGAGTTCCGGCTGGAGAAGGGCGAGATGCTCCAGGGCTACCAGGTGGGACAGACGCTGACCGCGGAGATGTTCAGGCCGGGCGAGCTGGTGGACGTGGTGGGGGTCTCCAAGGGCAAGGGGTTCCAGGGCGGCGTCAAGCGCCACGGCTGGTACGGAGGCGACGCCACCCACGGCTCCATGTTCCACCGGGCGCCCGGGTCCATCGGCGCCTCGTCGGACCCGTCCCGGGTCTGGCCGGGCCACCGGCTGCCGGGTCGGATGGGCGGCGACCGGCGCACGGTGCTGAACCTGAGCGTGGTGCGCGTCCTGCCCGAGCAGAACCTGGTCCTGGTCCGGGGTGCCGTGCCGGGCGCCAACGGCAGCGTGGTGCTGGTCCGCAAGAGCGTGAAGATCACCAAGGCGCAGCAGCGGGCGGCCGCGGAAAAGAAATGATGCCAACGGTGGAGATCCTCGGGAGCAAGGGACAGAGCGCGGGGCGCCTCGAGCTCAAGGCCGACGTGTTCGGCGGTGACGTGCGGGTGCCGCTGCTGCACCAGGCGGTGGTCCGTGAGCTCGCCGACCGGCGGGCCGGCACCCACGACACCAGGGGGCGCAGCGAGGTCTCCGGCGGCGGCAAGAAGCCCTGGCGCCAGAAGGGGACGGGGCGGGCCCGGCAGGGCTCCATTCGCGCCACCCAGTGGAAGGGCGGCGGGAAGCCCTTCGGCCCGACGCCGCGGAGCTACGAGCAGGACCTGCCGCGCGCCATGCGGCGCGGTGCGCTCCGCGCGGCGGTGGCGGCCCGCATCGCCGACGGCGCCCTGAAGGTGGTGGAGCGGGTGGCGGCGGACGGCAAGACCCGGTCGCTGGTCTCCGGCCTGGCGGGCTTCGGGCTCAGGCCCGTGCCCACCGTGCTGGTGGTCAAGGCCCTGGACGAGCCGCTGCGGCGGGCCGCCCGCAACGTGGCGTGGCTCACGGTGGAGACGCCCGGGCACCTGTCGGTGTACCAGCTGCTCCGGGCCCACCAGGCGGTGTTCGAGCGGGACGCGCTGCTCGAACTGGAGGAGGCGCTGGCGGAATGAGCCGCGACCCGCGCGAGATCCTGATCCGCCCCATCATGACCGAGAAGAGCATGCGGCAGAAGGAAGAGCGGAACACCGTGACCTTCCAGGTCCCGCCCGACGCCAACAAGGTGGAGATCCGTGAGGCGGTCGAGACGGTGTTCAACGTCAAGGTGGCCGCCGTCCGCACCGCCAACTACGAGGGCAAGCTGAAGCGGATGGGCCGGCACCAGGGCCGCCGGCCCGACTGGAAGAAGGCCGTGGTGGAGCTCCAGCCGGGCCACAAGATCGAGCTGGTGGAGGGGGCGTAAGCGACATGGGCATCCGGACGGTCAAACCCACCTCGCCGGCGCGCCGCTACCTGACGTACGTCACCACCGAGGAGCTCACCCGGAAGAAGCCCGAGAAGCGCCTGCTGGTGCCCAAGACGCGGACCAGCGGGCGCAACGCCTACGGCCGCATCACCGTGCGCCATCGGGGCGGCGGGCACAAGCGGATGCTCCGGCAGGTGGACTTCCGCCGGGACAAGCCGGGCGTGCCGGCCCGGGTCGCGGCCATCGAGTACGATCCGAACCGCTCGGCGCGCCTGGCGCTGCTGCACTACCATGACGGCGAGAAGCGGTACATCATCGCCCCGGTGGGGCTGAAGGTCGGGGACACGGTCATGTCGGGCCCGCAGGCGGACATCCTGCCCGGCAACGCGCTGCCCCTGCGGAACATTCCCGTGGGCACCCTGGTGCACAACGTGGAGCTGCAGCCCGGACGGGGCGCCCAGATGTGTCGGAGCGCCGGGGCCCAGGCCCAGCTGCTGGCGAAGGAGGGCGACCGGGCCACGCTGAAGCTGCCCTCCGGCGAGGTGCGGAGGGTGGCGCTGGAGTGCATGGCCACCGTGGGGCAGGTGGGGAACCTGGACCACGAGAACGTGTCGGTCGGCAAGGCCGGCCGCCGGCGCTGGCTGGGGTTCCGGCCCACCGTGCGCGGCACGGTCATGAACCCGGTGGACCACCCGATGGGCGGCGGCGAGGGGCGGGGCAAGGGCAACCACCCGATGACCCCGTGGGGCAAGCCGACCAAGGGCTACAAGACCCGGCGCGGCGCCCAGCCCTCCGACCGGGACATCATCAGCAGACGGACGAAGTAGGAGCCGCGATGGGACGCTCGCTGAAGAAGGGGCCGTACGTGGACGAGACGCTCCTCGCGCGGGTCGAGGAGCTGAACCGCGCGCGCCAGAAGAAGGTGCTGAAGACCTGGTCGCGCCGCTCGACGATCGTCCCCGAGTTCGTGGGACACACGCTGGCCGTGCACAACGGCAGGAAGTTCATCCCGGTGTACATCACGGAGAACATGGTCGGACACCGGCTGGGCGAGTTCGCCCTCACGCGGACCTTCAAGGTCCACGGCGCGGCCGAGAAGGCCGCCGCGTCGCCCACCGGGAAGGCGTAGGCCGTGCTGGCGGTCGCCCGAGCCCGTTACGTCCGCGTCTCGGCCCGCAAGGCCAAGCTGGTCCTGGACCAGATCCGCGGCCGCTCCGTGGCCGATGCCCTGGCCATCCTGCGGTTCACGCCGCGGACCGCGGCCCGGCTGGTGGAGAAGGTCCTGCGGTCGGCGGTGGCCAACGCCGAGCACAACCACCAGGTCCGCAACCTGGACGACCTCCGGGTGGTGCGCGCCACCGCCGACGGCGGGCCCTCCATGAAGCGGGTGCAGCCCCGCGCGATGGGGCGGGCGTTCTTCATCCGCCACCGCACGAAGGAGGAGATTGCCGCCGCCGAGGCGGAGGCGC
>JBBIOF010000359.1:0-3664 GCA_037443505.1 Candidatus Rokuibacteriota bacterium | reverse complement strand
GGCCACCTCGCCCAGGGGGGTGACCACCGCCTGGACGCGCCCCCGCTCCACGCGGAACCCCGTCACCTCCACGCCCTCGGCGATGCGGGCGCCCAGCGCCCTCGCCCGCCGCGCGAAGCCGTCCGTGACCTCCGCCGGCCCCGCCACCCCGTCGCCGGGCCCCCAGACGGCCCCCAGCAGGTCGTCCACCCTGAGCGCGGGGACCAGCGCGCGGGCGTCGTCCGGGGAGATCAGCCGCACGTCCACGCCCAGGCGCCGCTGGAGCGCCATCCGCTCCTGGAACCCCCGCAGGTCCGCCTCCTCCGAGACCAGGAACAGGTAGCCGATCCTGCGGTAGCCCGGGTCCACCCCGAACTCCTCGGCGAAGCGCTCGAAGACCGCGATCGATTCCAGGGAGAACCGGATCTCCGTCTCCGTGGGGAACTGCGCGCGGATCCCCCCGGCGGCCTTGGACGTGGTGCCGGAGCCCACGGCCTCGCGCTCGAGGACCAGGACGTTTCGGACGCCGCGGCGGGCCAGGTGGTAGGCGATGCTGCAGCCGACGACACCGCCGCCCACGACGACCACGTCGGCGGTGCGCGGCAGGATCATCGGGCGGGCCGGGGCGGCAGGCCAGCGGCGAGCGCGGCGTGGACCATCCGCACGAGCGAGACGACGTCGAACACCGGGAGCCCCGTCTCCCGCCGGATGTCGTCCGCGTAGGGCGGCATGTTGGTGCACTCCAGCACCAGGGCGCCGACGTCCGGGTGCTGCGCGACGAGCCGGCGCGCGACCCGCACGTGCTCCTCGCGCGCGGCATCCACGTCGAGCTCGAGCTCGTCGCCGAGCAGCACGCGCGTGAACTCCTTCTCGGTCTCGAGGCCCGCCACGGCCACCGGCATGTCGGGGGTCACCCCGACCGCTGCCAGGACGTCCGGCGTGAGGGTGGGCCCGTTGACGGTCAGGATGCCCACCCGGCGCCCGGGGCCCAGCATGCGGTGGACCAGGGGGACCAGGAGCAGGCTCGAGGTGAAGACCGGCACCGTGACGGCCGCGGCCATCTCGCGCTGGAAGCGGGCCAGGAACCCGCAGTTGGTGGTGATGGCCCCCACGCCCTCGCGCTCGAGCTGCCGGGCCCCTTCCACGAACGCCGGCAGCAGGCCCGCCGCCCCGCGGCGCACGACGAGGTCAGGAGCGGCGCCCGGCACGCGGTGGTACCGGACGGGGAAGTCGAAGGTGGCTGCGTGCCCCATGTCGCCGGGGATGCGAGGGAACCGGGTGTCGAGCATGAGGATGCCGACGGCGAAGCCGAACTGGTTGAATCCCCCGCGGACACGCCCGCTGGTCACGGGCCCCTAGTCTAAGGCCGAGCCGGGGAATCCGGAAGCGGGTGGGACGCCAGGAAGGCGCACGCCCCGTGGTGGCGATCGGTCATCCGCTCAGGTCGCCCGGGCCTCAGCGGGCCAGCTCGACCAGGTACTCCTTGATGCGGCGGGCGTCGGGGGCGTCGGGCTTGAGGGCGAGGTAGCGCTCGAAGGCGGCCCTCGCCTTCGCCGGGTCCTTCTGCTGGTAGTAGAGGAATCCCAGCTGGCGGTACGGGTCGGGGAACGCCGGGTCCAGCGCCGCCGCCCGCTCGTAGTGCTCGAGGGCCCGCGCCGCGCGCTCGTCCTTGTCGGCGACGCTGCGGGCCCGCTGCGACTCCAGCCGGTACAGGTCGCCGTAGTAGAGGTGCGCCACGGGATCGCGGGGCGTCACCGCCAGCACGCGGTCGAGCTGGCGCCGGGCCAGGGCGAAGCGCCCGGCACGGATGTCGAGCAGCGCGTTCTCGCGCACCACCGGGCGCATGCGCAGCTCGAACTCCTCCGTGTTCCGGACGGCGGCCGGGGACCCGGCTGCCGCCTGGTAGGTGGTCCGCACGAGCTGGCTCATGCTCTGGTACCGCTCCTCCAGGCGCGGGTGGCTGCCGAAGAAGAACGTCTCGATGGGCCCGCGGTCGGGGGCGTCCTGCCGGAGGAGGTCGAAGACGCGGGGGGCCTCGCGGGGGTCGTAGCCCGCCCGCACCAGCCGCTCCAGGCCCTCGGCGTCGGCCTCGCGTTCGAGGTCGCGGCCGTAGCCGTTGATGGAGGCCAGCGCGGCGAGCTGGAGCCCCAGGCCCAGGACGGCGTTGGCGGTCTGGGAGAGCACCGCGGCCCCGACGCGGTCCCCGCTCTCGGCCCGGGATCCCGCGGCGGCGGCGATGCCGATGGACGCCGCGATCCCCAGGACGGTGTAGAGGATCTGCTTGTTGCGCGCGTCGCGGGTGAACTTCAGGGCGTGGCGGTTCGTGTAGTGGGTCAGCTCGTGCCCGAGGACCGTGGCCAGCTGGGCCTCGTTCTCCACCCGGGCGAGCAGGCCCGTGTGGACGTAGATGCGGCCGTTGGGCATGGCGAAGGCGTTGAGGGTGGGATCGCGGATGACGCCCACCCGGACCCCGGGGCCGCCGGCCTCCCGCACGGAGTCCGGCAGCAGGCGGTCCGCCAGCGTGCTCAGGTAGTCCTCGAGCAGGGGGTCGTCGTAGGTCTTCGCGCGCTTGAGGAGCGCCGCCTCCTCCTTCTCGGCCCTGGCCCAGAGCTGGCGCTCGTCGGCCTCGGGGCGGAAGGGCTGCCCGCCCGCGCCGATGGGCGGGACGTTGCGGGTGGCGCACGAGGTGGCCAGCAGCGCGGCGATCACGCCCCACGCAACCACCCGGAGGCCCGGCGCCCGGCGATCCATCCTGCACGCCAGTCTACCAGGGCGCAGGGTCATTCAGTTGAGCGAGGCGAGCCGCTGCCGGACCTCGCGGAGCTGCCGCCGGACGCTCTCGACGTCCTCCGTCTGCGGCCGGCGCGCGAGGTAGCGCTCCAGGTCGGCCGCCCCCCGGTGCAGCTCTCCGAGCCTGACCAGCGCGGTGCCCCGGTCCCTCAGGTGCGCGGCGCAGTCCTCGTCCACCACCAGGAGGTGGTCGAAGACCGCCACCGCCTTGGCCCACTCCTGCCGGCGGCAGTAGACGGTGCGCAGGTTCAGGAGCATGCGGGTCAGGATGCGGCGCTTGCCCAGGGGTGCGAAGTGGTCGCGGGTCAGCGGCACCGGGCGGCCCAGGGCCCGGGCCACCAGGTCGGCGGCGCGCTCGTGGGTGACGACGGCACCGCCGTCGAAGGGGTCCAGGAGGACGGGCTCGGCGGCCACGTCCGCCCGCACCACGAAGTGCCCCGGCAGCCCGACGCCGAGGATGCGCAGCCCCAGCCGGCGCCCCACCTCCATCATGACGACGGAGAGGGTGATGGGGATGCCCAGGCGCCGCTCCAGCACGTCGTTCAGGCAGCTGTTGCGAGGGTCGTAGTAGTCCGCCGCGTTGCCGCGGAACCCCTCCTCCTCGAAGAGGAACTCTCGCAGGCGGTGCAGCGCGCTGAGCGGATCGGCCACGGCGCCGGCGCCGGAGCGCTCCGCCAGGTCGTCCAGCCGGCGGAGCCCCGGCTCCGGGTCGAGCCCCGGATGCTCCACGCGCGCCACGAGCAGCGCGGCCCGGCCCAGGTCGATGGCTGGCTCCGGGGCCCGCACGGCCTCGCTGAACGCCCCGAGCTCCGCGGTCATCAACAGCCGGGCGCGTGGTGGATGCCGGCGGTCGCCAGCGCCGCCCGCTGCAGCTCCTCGGCCAGCTCCAGCGTGC
>JBBIOF010000358.1:0-3669 GCA_037443505.1 Candidatus Rokuibacteriota bacterium | reverse complement strand
CCGGCGGGTCTCCGCCTCGTCCACGGCCGGCGGATCGCCGGTGAGCGCCACGCCGAAGCGGCGGCGCGCCTCCTCCACGGTGTAGTACCCGCGGCGCACGTCCCGCAGCACGAGGGCGGGCGGCCGCCGGAACGGGTGGCCGTAGCCGCCCCCGCCCGGCGTGCGGACCTCCACCACGTCGCCGGCCGCCAGGCGGATGTCCTCGTCCTTGCTCCAGTGCGGGGAGCGGTACTCCCCGTCGCGGCGGCGGACGACGATCTCGTTCACCGCGCCGTCCTCCCCGCCCAGGAGCCCGGGCGGGCCGAAGCGGCCGTGGTCCATCAGGAAGGAGAGCGCGGCCTCCCCGCGCCGCAGCCGGATGCGGTAGTCCACCCCGAAGCCGCCGCGCGCCGCCCCGGCCCCGCCCGACCCCTCGCGCAGCGCGTACCGCTCGAACAGGAGCGGGTAGCGCTGCTCCAGCACCTCGATGGGCTGCGTCTTGGAGATCCCGATGGTGGAGCAGCCGTTGGTGAGACCGTCCCCCTCGAAGCTGCCGCCGTAGCCCCCGCCGCTGAAGAAGTACATGATGTAGTGCCGCTCCTTCAGCGGGTCGAAGCCGCCCAGGGTGAGGTTGCCGCTGGTGCCGGCCGGCGCGGCGAAGAGGCGGTCGGGGATCGCCCGGGCCAGGGCGGCGAAGACGGCCTCGGCGATGCGGGAGCTCACCTCGGCCGCGCACCCGGACACCGGCCGCGGGTAGCGCGCGTAGAGGAAGGTCCCCTCCGGGTCCTGGATGTGCAGGGGCTCGAAGCAGCCGGCGTTGATGGGGACGTCGGGGAAGACGTGCTTGACGGCCAGGTAGACGGCGGCCCTGGTGGTGGCGATGACGCTGTTGAGGGGCCCGCGGCAGGGCGGGCTCGACTCCGAGAAGTCGAAGTAGAGGTCGGTCCTCTCCTTGCGGATCGTCAGGCGGATGGCGAGCGGCTCCGGGTCCACGCCGTCGCTGTCCAGGAACGCCTCGGCCCGGTAGACCCCGTCCGGGATCTTCGCGATGTGGGCCCGCATCATCTGCTCCGAGCGGGCCCGCAGCTCGTCGATGCAGGCGCTGACCGTGGCCTCGCCGTAGCGGTCCAGCAGGGCGGTCAGCCGCCGCTCCCCCACCGCGAGCGCGGCCGTCTGCGCCTTGATGTCGCCGACGCGCTCGTCCGGCACCCGGATGTTGGACAGGATGATCGAGAGGATGTCCTCCTGCAGCACGCCCTCGCGGACGAGCTTGACGGGTGGCAGGCGGAGCCCCTCCTGCTGCACCTCCGTGGCCCGGGCGGAGAAGCCGCCCGGCACGGAGCCCCCGGTGTCGGGCCAGTGGCCCGTGTTCGCCAGCCACGCCCAGAGCCGGCCGCCGTGGAAGAAGGGCTTCACCATCTTCACGTCCATCAGGTGGGTGCCGCCGGCGTAGGGGTCGTTGACGATGTAGACGTCGCCGGGCCGCACGTCACGCGCGTGGGCGATGACGGCCCGGGTGGTGAACTGCATGACGCCCACGAAGATGGGCAGCCCCAGCTCCCCCTGGGCGATCACGTCCCCGGTGTCCCGGTGGTAGATGCCGTCCGACCGGTCGAACGCCTCCGAGATGACGGGCGAGAAGGCGGCGCGCTGGAAGGTGAGGTCCATCTCGCTCGCCACCTGCTGCAGCCCGTTCTGCACCACGACGAGGGTGACGGGATCGATGCGGCTCATGCGTCGCCTCCGTCCCGGCCGCCGCCGGCGACCGCGATCACCAGGTTGCCCAGCCGGTCCACCGTGCAGGTGTCGCCGGGCTCCACCACGGTCGTGCTGTCCATCTGCTCCACGATCGCCGGCCCGGCCAGCGTGTCCCCCGGGGCCAGCGCCTCGCGGCGATGCACGGGCGTCGCGCGCCACGCGCCCTCGAACCACACGTCGCGGACCCCGTCGGGCTGCGGCGCGGCGCCCTTGCCGCCCCCGATGAGCCCCTCCAGCGAGACCGGGCGGCGGCGGCCGACGACCGCGGTGCGAAGGCTCACCACCAGCACCGGCATGCTGCCCAGCTCCGTCTCGAACCGCTCCCGGTACGCCCGCTCGAAGGCGCGCCGCAGCTCGTCGCGCTCGAAGCGGGCCCCGGGCAGCGGGACGGTCAGGACGTGGCTCTGGCCGAGGTACTGCATGTCCGCCTCGTGGTGCGCCACGACGGCTTCCACCTCGACCCCCTCACCCGCCAGCGTCCGCCGGCCCTCCTCGACGTGGCCCTCCAGCACCGCCCAGGCCGCGCGGAGGTCCATCCGCTGGAGGTCCTGGTTGACGGTCTTCACGTAGTCGTGGCGCACGTCGGCCACCAGGCACCCCAGCGCGGACGTGATCCCCGGCCGCGCCGGCACCAGCACGCGCGGGATCCCCAGCTCCCTCGCCAGCGCCGAGGCGTGCAGGGGCCCCGCGCCGCCGAAGGCGAAGAGGACGAAGTCCCGCGGGTCGTGACCCCGCTCCAGCGACACCATGCGGATGGCCCCGGCCATCCGGTCGTTGGCCACGCGCAGGATGGCGGCCGCCACCGCCACCGGGTCGAGCCCGAGGAACGCGCCCAGCTTCTTGTCGAAGACCTCCCGGATGAGGGCGAGGTCGGCGCCGCCGGGGACGCCCAGGAGCCCGGTGGGGTTCAGCCGCCCCAGCAGGACGTTGGCGTCCGTCACCGTCGGGGCGTCGCCGCCCCGCCCGTAGGCGATGGGTCCCGGCACGGCGCCGGCGCTCTCGGGCCCCACCTGGAGGATCCCGGCCGCGTTGAGGCGGGCGATGGACCCGCCCCCGGCGCCGATGGTGTGGATGTCGATCATCGGGACGCGGACGGGCAGGCCGTACCCCATCTCCTGCTCCGGGCTCACCGACGGCTCGCCGTCCCGGATGAGGCCCACGTCGAAGCTCGTGCCGCCCATGTCGCACGTGATGACGTTCCGGTAGCCGGCGGCGGCCGCGGTGTACGCGGCGGCCTTCACCCCGGCGGCGGGGCCGGAGAGCAGCGTCGTCACCGGCTGGCGCACCGCGACGCCCACCGACATGGTGCCGCCGTTGCCCTGCATGACCAGGAGGTCGCTGCCCAGGCCGCGCTCCCGCAGGGCCCCGGAGAGGCTGGTGAGGTAGCGGTCCATCACCGGCTGGACGTACGCGTTGATGGCCGCCGTCGTGCCCCGCTCGTACTCCCGGTACTCGGCCAGGATGGCCGAGCCGGCCGTGACGTACCGGTTGGGCCAGACCGCCTCGACGATCTCCACCGCCTGGCGCTCGTGGCGGTCATTCACGTAGGAGTGCATGAAGTGGACGACCACCGCCTCCGCGCCCAGCGCGCGGAGGCGCTCCACCGCACGTCGCAGGCCCTCGGCGTCCAGCGGCGTCACCTCCTGGCCCTCCGCGTCGATGCGCTCGTCCACTTCCAGGCGGAGGTCGCGGGGAATCAGCGGCTCGAACGAGCCGGTGAGCCCGTAGGCGCGGGGCCGCGTCCGGCGGCCCAGCTCGAGCACGTCGCGGAAGCCGCGCGTGGTCACGAGCCCGGCCACCGCGCCCTTGCGCTCCAGGACGGCGTTGGTGGCGGCGGTCGTCCCGTGCACGATCACGCGGATGTCCGCCGGCTCGACGCCCGCCTCGCGCAGCGCCGCCAGCACGCCGCCGGCCTGGTTGGCCGGGGTGGTG
>JBBIOF010000357.1:0-3670 GCA_037443505.1 Candidatus Rokuibacteriota bacterium | reverse complement strand
CCGGGGCCGCGGGCAGCGGGCGCGGCGCCACGTTCGACTCCTCGGCGTCGGCCAGGTTCACGGCCACGCGCATCTGGCCCTTGCCGGTGGCCAGCGTGTAGACGCCCACCTCGTCCGTCTCGGTGAAGCTCACGACGCCCCGGGTCACCTGGGCCTTGACGCTCCGCCCCGAGGGCGTGGCCACGGTCACCGACGTCACGCCGTGCGGCACGGGCAGCAGGATGGGCTGGCCGGCGGCCAGCTGGAGGCTCGCCTGGTCGAGCCCGGCGGGGTGCAGCCAGCGGAGCGCGTTGGAGAGGATCAGCGGGAACGCCACCCGGAGCGGGAAGTCCGTCCGGAACAGGTCGAAGCCCACGAAGACGGCCTTGCGCTCGGGCTCCTCCAGCGCGTAGACGAGGGGCCCCCCGATGGCCTCCACCAGCGGCCGGCCCGCCGCCACCGGCCGCACGCGGAGCGCCTCCTCGATGGCGACCTTGGCGAACTCCACGTGGCGCATCACCGGGTGGGTGCGGTCCCAGTCCATGATGGCCGGGCGCTCGATGCGGCCCAGGACCTCCAGCGGCACGTCGGGCGGCACCACGTTGACGAAGACGAAGCGCCCGGGCCCCACGCGCGCCGGGCTCGCCGAGTCGAGGACCACCACGTCGGCCTCGCCCATGCCGCCCTGGTACTGCTCGGGCGTGAGCACCTCCAGCGCCACCTGGGGATCGGTCTTCAGCACCTTCTCGAGGAACAGGTTCCCCGGGCTCACCAGCAGGACGCTGATCCTGCGCGGCGGCGGCAGCACCGCCCAGGCCACGTTGTCGGCCGCCAGGTCGTCCCGGACGTCCAGGGCCGCCCGCACCGTGCCCCCGCCGTGGTGGCTGAAGGGCAGCACCACCGAGCGGCGGACGTTGGGCTCCAGCGTGACGGTCCGGTCGGCCAGCGTGGTCCCGTCCACGTCGAGGGTGAAGGTGAAGGTCTGGGTCTCCGCCGTGTAGTTCACCAGGGAGGCGAAGGCCTGGTACTCGAACGAGCCGTAGTAGGTCTTGCGGACGGCCAGGTTGGTGATCGCGACGTTGCGGCTCCCCCCCGCCCCCACCCGCACCCACCGCACGCGGGGGTCGGCCTCCGGCACCTGCCCGGGGCCCAGCGCGGCGTCGGTGAACACGTGGATCTCCGCGCGGGGATCGGAGCCCACCAGCGCCCGCGCCGTCTGGACGGCCTCGGCGAGACGGTTGGGGAGGTCGCGCGCCTGGGCGGAGCGCACGGCCGACAGGGCCCGCTCCCGGTCCCGGCCCAGCGGCGCCAGCACGCGCGGCTGGACCCCGCTCTCGACCACCATGACCTCGGCCCCCTCGCCCAGGCGGCTCACCAGCGCCGCGGCCTCCGCCCGGGCCTGCGAGAAGCGCGAGGTGGAGCCGTCGCGCGCCTTCATGGAGGCCGAGCCGTCCAGCACCACGACGACCTTGCGGGCGCCCTGCCCCATGACCGTCACGGCCGGGCGGGCCAGGGCCAGCGTCATCGCCAGCAGGGCGAGCACCTGCAGGATGAGCAGCGGGTCGCGCTGCAGCCGCTGGAAGAAGGCCGAGGCCTCCCGGTCGCGCAGCAGCGGCTCCCAGAGCATGAGGCTCGACACCACCTGGTCGCGCCGGCGGACCTTGAGGAAGTAGAGGAGGACCAGCGGCAGCGTGAGGGCCAGCGCCGCGAACGCGAGGGGCGTGAGGAACGTCATGACAGGAGCATCCCCCGGAGCTGCGCCAGCGCGAACTCCTCCAGCGGGACCTCCGTGCTGACCCGGCGGTAGCCGGTCTCCCGGGAGCGGCAGAAGCCCTCGGCGCGCTCCAGGAAGTCGTGGAGCCGCTGGCGGTACAGGCGCAGGGCCTCGGCGTCGGCCGTCACGTCGCGCACCTCGCCCGTCTCGCTGTCGTGGAGCCGGAGGTCACCGCCGAGTGGCGGGTTCAGCTCCTCCGGCGCCAGCACGTGGATCACGTGGACCTCGAAGCGCCGCTCCAGCAGGGCCCGGATGCCGGCCTCGTACCCGCGGGGGTCCAGGAGGTCGGAGAGGATCACGGCCAGGCCGGGCTCGCGGGCCCGCCGGGCGTAGCCGGCCAGGCCGTCGTCGAGGCTGGTGGCGCCCGAGGGCCTGACCCCCATCAGGAAGTCCACCAGCTGCGGGAACCGGTTGCGCCCGCGGACCGGCGCCCAGCCCTCCGTCACGCGCTCCCGCAGGATGCCCACCCCGACCCGCTCGTGGTTCACCAGGCCCACGAAGCCGATGGCCGCCGCCAGCCGGGCGGCGTACTCGAGCTTGGTGGGGCGCCCGAACCCCATGGAGCTGGAGGCGTCCACCAGGAGGTGGAGGCAGAGGTCCTCCTCGTCCACGAACAGCTTGACGTGGAGCCGGTCCAGGCGCCCGTAGATGTTCCAGTCCACGTAGCGCAGGTCGTCGCCCACGCCGTAGGGCCGGTAGTCGGAGAACTCCACGCTCTGCCCCTTGCGGGGGCTGCGGCGCTCCCCCTTCACGCGGCCCCGGAACGTCCGCCTGGAGACCAGGGTGAGGCGCTCGAGCTGCCCCAGGAACTCCGACGTGAAGAGCTCGCGGCGCGTCGCCGTCGCCACGGTCACCGCTCGTCGAGCGCCTGGAAGTAGTCCTTGATCTGCGCGTGGTAGTCGCGCGGGATCTGCTCGCGGGTGATGGCGTCCTCCATCATCTTGCGGTACTGGCCGATGATGCCGAGGTAGCCGAGGCGGGACGGCATCCGGCCGGACCGTCCGGTCATGTTCGTGTCGTAGCCCTCCTTGCGCCCGCGGCGCGACTCGCCCTCGACGCCCGCGTCGTAGGGGTTGGCGCGCAGGCGCTGGGTGGCCTCGCCCCTGGGCGTCGGGTTCCGCCCCTTGCCGGGCAGGGAGCCCTCCGCGTCGCCGAAGTCCTGGTCGTCGGAGCCCGCGCCGCCGCCCTTGCCCTGGTCGCGGCCGCCGGCCTGGTCACGGCCGCTCTCCCGCCCGCCGCGGAGCCCCTTGCCGGCGCGCTGCCGCTCCTCCATGGCCCGCAGCTTGTTCAGAGCCTTCTCCATCGCCTCGAGGGCGCGGTCCTGCTGGCCCGACTCGAGCGCGTCCATGCCCTCCGCGACCTCGGAGCTCCAGTTGCCGTCGTTCTTGCGCCCCAGCCGCTGCATCTCCTCCAGCAGCTCGCGCAGCTTCTCGGGCGAGATCTGGTCGGGGCGGAGCCCGCCGGCCAGCGTCTTGGCCTTGCGGAAGATCATCCGGTACTGGCTCTGCGTGAAGTCGGACTGGAGGTCAGGCAGGCGGTCCACCTGCTCGAGCAGCTTGAGCCGCTCGTCGCCCTTCTTGAGGAAGCTGTTGAAGTCCGGCCGCTGGCTGCCCAGCGCCGTGTCCTTGAAGATGGCGCTCAGGTCCCCCGCCGTGGGCGAGGCCCCGGTGGCGGTGTGGGCCATGAAGTCCCGCTCCTCGAGCGAGGGCCGCCGCAGCGGCTCGCGCGGCGCCGCCCGCTGGTCCTGCTGCACGAGCCCGTCGGCGGCCGTCCGCTCGGCGCTCTCCTCCGCCTGGGGTGCGGGCGGTCCGCTGCGGGCGGCAACGGCCCCGACGTCGAGCATGTCGAATCCCTCCTCCGCGAGCCAGCGCCCGTCGGCGATCGCCTGCTGCGGTGTGCCGCTGCGGGCACCCTCGA
>JBBIOF010000356.1:0-3674 GCA_037443505.1 Candidatus Rokuibacteriota bacterium | reverse complement strand
CCGCCAGCAGCAGCGCGAGCGCGGCGACCAGCGATGCGCGGGGAGACGCGAGGCCCCCGCGCACCGTCGCCCTCACGCCGGGCTCCGGACCAGCCGCCGCGCGCCCGGCCCGCTCAGCGCTGGTACGTGATCCGGTAGATCGCTCCGTGGAAGTCGTCCGACAGGAGCATCGAGCCGTCGGGCATCCACTCGATGTGGGTGGGCCGGCACAGCACCTTGTCGCCGTCGTGGCAGCCCGCCAGGAACACCTCGTACGCCGGCGGCGCACCGCGCTTGAGCTCGACCGTCATCACCCGGTAGCCGATCTTCACGGTCCGGTTCCACGAGCCCTTCTGGGCGATGAACAGCCGGTTCCGGTACTGCGGCGGGAACAGGGTCCCCGTGTAGAACCGGGCGCCGATGGGCGCCACGTGGGGCCCCAGCTTGAGCAGGGGCGGTGCGAACTCGCTGCACGAGCGCCCCTGGCCGAAGTCGGGATCGATCGTGTCCCCCTGGTGGCAGTACGGGAAGCCGAAGTGGAGCCCCTTCCGCGGGGCATGGTGGAGCGTGTCGTTCGGGAAGTCGTCGCCCGCCCAGTCCCGCCCGTGGTTGACGAAGTAGAGCTCCCCGGTGACCGGGTGGAAGTCGGCGCCGGTGGCGTTGCGCACGCCGAACGCCACGTACTCGAAGCCGGTGCCGTCGGGATTGATGCGCGAGACGTTGGCGTGGGTGTCGGGCGGCATGCAGATGTTGCAGGGCGCGCCCATGTTGAAGTAGAGCTTGCCGTCCGGCCCCCAGGCCAGGAAGCGCCAGTTGTGGTGGGCGCCCTTGGGGAACTCGTAGATCACCTTGGGGGCTGGCGGGCTGTCGAGGTTCGCCTCGATGTTCTCGTACTTGAGCAGGCGCGGAATCTCCGCCACGTACAGCGCGCCGGCGCGGAACGCGACCCCGCTGGGCTGGTCGAGCCCCCTGGCCACGACCTTCACCTCGCGCCGGCCGCCCCGGTCGACCACCGCGTAGACGTTGCCGGCCACCCGGGTGCCCACGAACAGGGTGCCCCGGTCGCCCCACGCCATCTGCCGGGCGTTGTGCAGGCCGTCCGCCCAGACGCTGATGCTGAATCCCGGCGGCAGCGTGACCTTGTTGATCGGGATCTGGGCCGCAGGGGTGGGCGCCGGCGGCAGGGGGATGGGCGCCAGCGGCGAGGCGGCCATCTCGGGAGGCTGGCCCTGCTTCCAGGCCGGCGGCGGCTGCTGCGCCGACAGGGGCGAGGACGGGAGGGCGACGGAAGTGAGGACGAGGACCGTGAGCAACATCACGCCCGTACGCTTCATGGCCGTTCCTCCTTGGAGCTCCTGCGCGCGGAAACCTAGCGCGCGGCCGCGCCGATGTCAATTACGGCGCGCGTGCCTTGTCAACGCCGCGGTCGCCGTGTAGCATGCCCGCGTGTCGCGCCCCGTGATCGCGGCGACCCTGGCCGCGCTCCTCTTCCTGCCCGCCCGCGCCGCCGCCCAGGCACCCGGGGAGCCGCCGGCCCGGCTCGAACCCGTGGTGGTGACCCCGACGCGCCTGGAGCAGAAGGCGAGCGAGGCGCCCGCGGCGGTCACCGTGCTCACGCGGCGGGACATCGAGCGGTCGGCGAGCCTGACGGCGGACGACCTGCTGCGCCAGGTGCCGGGCTTCAGCCTCTTCCGTCGCACGTCCAGCGTGGTCGCCCACCCCACGGCGCAGGGCGTGTCGCTCCGCGGGATCGGACCCAGCGGGACGAGCCGGGCGCTGGTGCTCCTCGACGGGGTCCCGCTCAACGACCCCTTCGGGGGCTGGGTGGCCTGGGACCGCGTGCCGCTCCTGGGCCTCGACCAGGTGGAGGTCGTGCGCGGCGGCGGCTCGAGCGTCTGGGGCAACTGGGCGCTGGGCGGCGTCATCCACCTGCTCTCGCGGCGCCCCGTGCGGCCGGCCGCGGCCTTCGAGGTCACCCACGGCAGCCGCGACACGACGAGCCTCGACCTGCTCCTGCACGAGACGTGGAGCCCCTGGCGCATCGGGCTCGAGGGCGCCTACTTCACCACCGGCGGCTACCCGGTGGTGCGCGCGTCGCGCCGCGGTCCCATCGACATCGCCGCGGACTCCGAGCACTTCACCGTCCAGGGCCGTCTGGAGGCCGCGCTCTCCCCGGACGCGTCCCTCTTCCTCTCCGCCAGCTACTACGACGAGGACCGCGGCAACGGGACGCCACTGCAGCGGAACGACACCCGGCTCGGCGCCGTGGCCGCGGGCGGCAGCGTCCGGACGGCGGGGGACGGCACCTGGACCTTCACGCTCTTCGGGCAGGACCAGGAGTTCCACTCCACCTTCTCCAGCCAGCGCCTCGACCGCACCGTCGAGACCCTCGCCCTGGACCAGACGGTGCCGGCGGTGGCCGCGGGGGGCTCGCTCGAGTGGAGCCGCCGGTTCGGGTCGCACCTCCTGCTGGCGGGGGGCGACGTCCGCTGGGTCGAGGGCGAGACGGACGAGGACGTCTTCGTCGAGGGCGCCTTCGCGCGGCGCCGGGTCGCGGGCGGCCAGCAGGTGGTCGGCGGCGTGTTCCTGCAGGACGTCCTGGCCCCCCACCCGCGGTGGGAGCTGACCGCCGGGCTGCGCACGGACTACTGGCTCACCTGGGACGCGGAGCGGCGCGACACGCCGCCGCCTGCCGGCGTCCCGGCGCGCCGGCGGTTCCCGGACGTGGACAGGCTCGCCGTGAGCCCTCGCGTGGCCGTGCTGTTCCACGCCACGCCGTCCACCGACCTGCGGGCCTCCGTCTACCAGGGGTTCCGCGCACCCACCCTGAACGAGCTGTACCGGCTCTTCCGCGTCCGCAACGACGTGACCGCGGCCAACGAGCGCCTCCGACCGGAGCGCCTCACGGGCGGCGAGCTCAGCGTGCACCAGCGGTGGGCGCCGGTCGAGGTGCGCGTCACGGGGTTCTGGAACGACGTCGAGGACCTGATTGCCAACGTCACGCTGACCACGGCCCTGCCCGACTGTCCGGCGGGGACGGTGTGCCGGCAGCGGCAGAACCTGGACCTGGCCCGCATCCGGGGCGTCGAGACCGAGGTCGAGGTGCGGCCGGCGCCGGGCTGGCGCCTGCTGGCGAGTCACCTCTTCGTCGACGCCCGGGTGGTGGAGGCCCCACAGCAGCGGGGCCTGGAGGGCAACCGCCTGGCCCAGGTGCCCGAGCACACCTACACGCTCGGCGTGCGCTGGGAGCACCCGGCGTGGCTGAGCGTGGCCGCCACCGGCCGCTTCGTGGGCCGGCAGTTCGAAGACGACGCCAACACCCTGCCCCTCGGCAGCGCCTTCGTCGTCGACCTGCTCCTCGCCCGCCGGGTCGCCCGGTGGGGCGAGGTGTTCGTGGGCGTCGAGAATTTGTTCGACGAGACGGTGACCACGGGCCGGACCAGCGAGGGGGTGGTCTCCGTCGGCGCGCCGCGCCTGGTGCACGGCGGTCTTCGCCTGAACTTCTGACCGTGCGGGCCCCGCGGAAACCGGGAGTGCGAACGCCGCGCAGCACGGGGCGCGCCTGGCCGGTCCTCGCCCCGAGCGCCCGGGCACTCCGACGGTCGGTGCGGGCGCCGAGGGGATGCCGACCGCCACGTCCACCGCCGGCCCGGCGGCGTCCGCACCCCGGAGGCGAACGTCGACGTGAGGGCCCT
>JBBIOF010000355.1:0-3674 GCA_037443505.1 Candidatus Rokuibacteriota bacterium | reverse complement strand
CGCGCGCGGCGGCGGCCGGGGCGGCGGCGGCGGATGCGACCCACGCGCTCGCGCTCGAGGAGCGCCGAGCGCTCGCCCAAATCCGCGAGGGCCGGCCCGGAGGCCCGGGGGGAGAGCAGCCCTCTACTCACCGATCACGCGGATCTCGGGTTCGAGGAGGATGCCGAAGTGAGCCTGCACCCGCTCCCGGGCCAGGTCCATGAGCGCCTGCACGTCCGCGGCCGTCGCCCCGCCGCGGTTGACGATGAAGTTGGCGTGCTTGGCGGAGATCTCGGCGCCGTTGACCCGCTTGCCCTTGAGCCCCACCTTCTCGATGAGCCGGCCGGCGGTCTCGCCCGGCGGGTTCCTCCACACGCAGCCGGCCGAGGCCAGGGCCAGCGGCTGGGTCGCCTTCTTCTGCTTGAGCCGCTGCTTCATGTCCCGCTGGATCTCGGCCATGGGCCGCCGGTGCAGGCGCAGGCGGCAGCCGATCAGGACGGCGCCCGGCGGGAAGTGGAACTCCCGGTAGGCGAAGGCGCCGGCGTTCGGCTTGAACTCGCCCATGGTGCCGTCCGGGTAGAGGAAGTAGGCGGCGCTCACGAAGTCGCCGATGCTGCCGTCCGGGGTGCCCGCGTTCATGGCCAGCGCGCCCCCGATGGTGGCCGGGATCCCCACCAGGCACTCCAGGCCGCCCAGGTTCAGCGCGGCCGCCTCGCGGATGAGCGCGGAGAGGCTGGCGCCCGCCCCGGCCACCGCCTCCTCGCCGTGGAACTCCGCGCGCCCGAGGCATCCCTCCAGCTTCAGCACCACGCCGCGCACGCCCCGGTCGCCCACCAGGAGGTTGTTGCCGCCGCCCACCACCACCACGGGGAGCTGCTCCCGGTCGGCGAAGAGCAGGGCGTGGCGGATGTCGTCGATGTCCTGGGGCACGACGAAGATGTCCGCCGGGCCGCCGATCCTGAGCGAGGTGTGGAAGCTCAGCGGCTCCTTGAACCGGACTTCCCCCCGGATCTCTCCTAGCATGTAGCCCTCCCTCCGCGTGGGTCGGCCTCGAGCCGGTGCAGGAGCTCCGGACCGACCTGACCCACGTCCCCGGCGCCCAGGGTCAGCACGAGGTCGCCGGGCCGGGTGATCTGCACGAGGTGCTCCACCACCCGCTCCCGGTCCCCGCCCACGTACGTGACGTCGCGGTGGCCGTGCGCCCGGATGCCGTCGGCGAGGTCCTCGGCGCCGACGCCCGGGATGGGTGGCTCGCCCGCCGCGTAGATGTCCATGACCAGGACCACGTCGGCCTGGTTGAACGCCGTCAGGAACTCCTGGCGCAGGTGGAGCGTGCGGGTGTAGCGGTGCGGCTGGAAGACGGTGACGACGCGCCGGTCGAAGCCGGCCCGCGCCGCCGCCAGCGTCGCACGGATCTCCGCCGGGTGGTGGCCGTAGTCGTCCACCACCATCACGCCGCCCGCCTGCCCGCGGACCTGGAACCGCCGCTGGACGCCCGAGAAGCCGCCCAGGGCCTTCTGGATGGTGACGAAGGGGATCTCGAGGTCCAGGCCCACCCCCACCGCCGCCAGCGCGTTGAGCACGTTGTGCCGCCCCGGCACCTGGAGCGCGCACTCGCCCAGCACCGTGCCGCGGTGGACCACCTCGAAGCGGCTGCTGAGGCCGGAGAGGTGGACCCGCCGGGCCACCAGATCGGCGTTGGACTCGAGGCCGTAGGTCACCACGCGCTTCTCGATGCGCGGGATGAGCGCCTGGATGTTGGGCTGGTCCAGGCAGAGCACCGCCGCCCCGTAGAACGGCACCTTGTCGACGAAGGCCAGGAAGCCCTCCTGGATGGCGGCCAGGGTGCCCCAGTGGTCCAGGTGCTCGGCGTCGATGGTGGTCACCACCGCGATGGTCGGGGTGAGCTTGAGGAAGGAGCCGTCCGACTCGTCGGCCTCGGCCACCAGGAACTCGCCCTGGCCCAGCCGGGCGTTGCCGCCCAGGCTGCGCACGCGCCCGCCCACCACGATGGTGGGGTCCAGGCGGCCCTCGGCCAGCACGGCGCCCACCATGGACGTGGTGGTGGTCTTGCCGTGGGTGCCCGCCACCGCGATGCCGTACTTGAGGCGCATCAGCTCCGCCAGCATCTCGGCCCGCGGGATGGCGGGGATCGCCCGCTGGCGCGCCGCCTGCACCTCCACGTTGTCGCGGGAGACCGCCGAGGAGTACACGACCACGTGGGCGCCCTCGATGTGGGCGGCGTCGTGGCCCACCCAGACCTTCGCCCCCAGGCGCTCCAGGCGCTCCACCGCCTCGTTGCGGCGCTGGTCCGAGCCGGTGACCCGGTAGCCCAGGTTCAGCAGGATCTCGGCGATGCCCGACATCCCGCTGCCCCCGATGCCGACGAAGTGGATCTGCTGGTAGCGCTTAAACACTGGCGTGCTGGGAGATGTTGAGGAGCACCCCGGTGGCGAGCATGGTGACCAGCAGCGACGAGCCGCCGAACGAGATGAAGGGCAGCGGCAGCCCCTTGGTCGGCAGCGATCCCGTCACCACGCCCAGGTTGACCAGCGTCTGCGTGGCGATGAGGACGGTGATCCCCAGCGCCAGGTAGGCGCCGAACGCGTCCGGGGCGCGCAGGCCCACGCGGAGGCCGCGCCACACCAGCACGGCGAACAGCGCCACGATGGCGAAGGCGCCCACGAACCCCAGCTCCTCGCCGATGACGGCGAAGACGAAGTCGGTGTGCGCCTCCGGCAGGTAGAAGAGCTTCTGCCGCGACTCGCCGATGCCCCGGCCCAGCAGGCCGCCGGAGCCCAGGGCGAGCCACGACTGGATGATCTGGAAGCCGCTGCCCCGGGGGTCGCTCCAGGGGTCCAGGAACGTGGCGATCCGGCGCACGCGGTAGGGCGCCAGCCAGACCGCCAGCACCAGGAAGGGCAGCGCGGCCGCCCAGAGCGCCGCCAGGTGGCGCACGCGGCCGCCCGCCAGGAACAGCAGCGCGAAGGTGACGGCCAGCAGGGCCACGCAGTTGCCGAGGTCCGGCTGGGCCAGGACCAGCAGGGCCAGCACCCCGGTCACGGCCAGCGGCGGCAGCAGGCCGCGGCGGAAGTCGGCGAGCGCCTCGCCCGCCCGGGCCAGGTGCGCGGCCAGGTACACGACCAGCGCGAGCTTGGCCAGCTCGGCTGGCTGGAACGACACGGGGCCGAGCCTGAGCCACCGCCGCGTGCCGTTGATGGGCTGGGCCAGCGGCGGCACCAGGACCAGCACGAGCAGGACGCCCACCGCCGCCAGGATGGGCACGCCCCAGCGCTCCAGGCGCCGGTAGTCCACGCGCAGCGCGCCCAGCAGGCAGCCCGCCCCCAGGACGGCCCAGAAGAGCTGCTTCTTGAGGAAGAAGGACGGGTCGTGGAACCGGTCGGCCGCGACGATGGCGCTGGCCGAGTAGACCATCACCACGCCCAGGGAGAGCAGCAGCACCACCACGCCCACCAGCCACATGTCGGGGGCGAGCCTGCGCGGCATCAGGCGAGCCCCTGGACCAGGCCGCGGAAGACGTCACCGCGGTGCTCGAAGCTCCGGAACATGTCGAAGGACGCGCAGGCCGGCGACAGCAGCACCACGTCGCCGGGGCGCGCGGCGGCCCGGGCCGCCGCGAGCGCCGCCTCCAGCGAGGGGGCGGACGTCACCGGGATGCCCTCGGCCGCGAAGGC
>JBBIOF010000354.1:0-3677 GCA_037443505.1 Candidatus Rokuibacteriota bacterium | reverse complement strand
CACGATGACTGGCAGCGGGTAGGCCAGCGTCGCCACCAGGTCGCAGCGCCCGGCGGGCAGCAGCGGGTCGTCGGCCCGCCCCAGCACCGGGGTCACGTTGTGGACCCCGCGGCTCGTGAGCCGCCGGCGGAGCACGTCGAGGATGGCCGGCTCCGGATCGACGGCGAAGACGTGGCCGGTGCTCCCGACCGCCCGCGCCAGCCGCAGGCTGAAGAAGCCCGGCCCCGCACCGATGTCCGCGACCACCTGCCCCCGCCGGACGCCGAGGGCGCGCAGCACCGCGACGGGCTTCTGCCAGGCCGCACGTCCCGGCGCCTCCTGACGGGCCACGTAGGCCGCGAGGTCCCGCGGGTTGCCGTAGCGTCCGTGGCGGTGCCGGTGGTGGTGGCGCGCCAACCGAGACTTTCCGATCTTCCGCCTCCCAGGCCGGCGCGCATTCTAGCACGCGGCCGGCGTCGGGACCCCGCCCCGCGCCCCCGGCCCCCGCCTGCTACAATCCGCTGGCGCACCGGCGCCAGCGGATGATCATCGACGCCCACGAGCTCGACGAGGCCGCGCCGCTCCCCGCCTACGATGTCTGCATCGTCGGCAGCGGCCCTGCCGGCCTTGCGGTGGCCTGCGAGCTGGGCCGCCGCGGGCTCCGCGTCGCGGTGCTGGAGAGCGGGCGGTTCCAGCGCACCGGGCACGCCGACGCGCTGAAGAAGGTGTGGAGCGAGGGCGGCATCCCCATCAAGGAGAGCTCCCGCGAGCGGGTGGTGGGCGGCGCCTCCTCCACCTGGGATGGCCTCTCCGCCCCGCTCGAGCCCATCGACGTGGGGCCCCGCCCGTGGGTCGGCCTGGCGGGCTGGCCCCTCGGCTACGCGGACCTCCACCGCTACTACGCGCGCGCCGCCGCGGACTACGGCTTCCCCGAGCCGGACCTCTACCGCGGGGAGCACTTCGCGACGCTGAGGGCCGAGGGCGACTGGCGCTTCGCGTGGAGGAGGATCACCGAGCGGATCATCCTGGCCCCGACCCGCCCCCAGCGCTTCGGCAGGATCCTCCGGCCCCGGTTCGAGACGCCCGGCCTCGACCTCTACACGGACGCCTCCGTGATCGAGCTGCGGGCCGGCCCGTCCCGCACGGCGGTGGAGGCGTGCGAGGTCCGCACGCGGGGCATGAAGGCCCTCCGCGTCCGCGCCGCCGCCTTCGTCCTGGCGGCCGGGGGGATCGAGAACGCGCGGCTCCTGCTGAACTCCACGGACCTCTGCCCCGACGGCCTCGGCAACGAGCACGGCCAGGTGGGTCGCGGCTTCATGAACCACCCGAAGAACCCGGCCGGCCTGGTGGAGCCGTCCACCGGCATCGCCCACCTCCCCGCGTACTTCGGCTGCCTGTACCGGGGGATGGCCGGCTACCTCGCCCTCAGGCTGGACGACGCCACGCAGGCGCGGCTCGGCGTGCTCGACGCCTGCGTCCGCTTCGAGCCACTCTACGACTGGTCCGACACGGCCGGCGTGCAGCTCCTGATCAACTACGTCAAGTCACGGCGGTGGTTCTGGGAGCGCCTGCAGGGTCTCAAGGGCGAGGCGGCCGCGCTGCGGGACTACGCGGAGACGGGCGACGACCCGGACCTGAAGCTCGCCGGCCGGGTCCCCTCCCTGCCCGGGCTGCTCGCCGCCGTGCTGCGCGAGCCCCGCCCGGTGTGGCGGTACCTCTTCCACCGCGTCCTGGACCGGCGCACGCGCCCGCGGGTCAGGGCGATCCGCATCCGGAACTTCATGGAGATGGAGCCCCACCCGGAGAACCGCGTCCTCCTGGCGCCCGAGAAGGACCGGTACGGCAAGCCCCTGGCCCTGGTGCGGCACTCACCGACGCCGCTCGACCGGCGGTCACTGCTCGAGCTCCACCGGGTCCTGGCCGAGGAGCTCCAGGCGGGCGGGTTCGGGCGCCTGGTCTCCGGCCTCACCGACGCCGACCCCTGGCCCATCAACGCGGACGCCTCGCACCACCTGGGGTCGACGCGCATGGGCGCCGACCCGCGGACCTCGGTGGTGGACGCGGACTGCCGCCTGCACGCGGTTCCCAACGTGTACGTGGCGGGCGGCTCCGTCTTCCCCACCAGCGGCTACGCGAACCCGACCTACACCATCGTGGCCCTGGCCATCCGCCTGGCCGACCACCTGGCGCGGACGCTGGCCCGCGGGCCGTACGCCCTCCGGTCCTCCTAGCCCCGCGCGTCCTCCCCGGCCACCGGCCGCCGTCGGATCATCACGACGTGCTCGCCCGTGAGCACGACCTCCTTCCGCTGGTTCACGAGCCGGCACTCCTCGACCAGGATGCCCAGGTGGGGACGGCTCTTGCTGACCCGCTTCTCCCTCACCGTCCAGTGGGCCTGCACCGTGTCGCCGATGCGCAGCGGCGAGGTGAACCGCAGCCGGTCCCAGCCCACCGTGGCGACCACGGTCCCCACGTTGTAGTTCGTCTGCCACATGAGCCCCTGCATGATGCCCAGCGCCAGGATCCCGTGGCCGATCCGCTCGCCGAACTCGGAGTCCCGCATCAGCTCGGCGTCGGTGTGCACCTCGCTGAAGTCGCCCGTCACGCCGGCGAAGAGCTCGATCGTCCCCTCGCCCACCGTCCGCCGCGCCGAGACCAGCTCCTCGCCGACGACGAAGTCCTCGAAGTACCTGCCCAGCACCGTTGCCATCCACTCTCCTTCCCGATTCGCTCCCCCGCGCTCAGGGGGCCGCGGGCGGAATCGCCTCGCTCGCCGGGCGCCGCTGCAGGCCCCGCACGAAGTACTCGGCGAACGCGGCCGCGATCTCCTTCGCCGTGCGCGGCCCGCTCGGCTTGTACCACCGGGGGATCCAGTTCAGGGCGCCCAGGATGGCGAACCCGATCAGTCTGGGGTCGCAGGGCACGAAGACGCCCTGGGCGACCCCCGCGTCGATGATCCGCCGCAGCATCCCCTCGTACTCGTCGCGCTGCTCGAGGATGCGCCGCTGGTGCTGCCGGGAGAGGGCTCCCTCGTACAGGAGCACCACGATGCCGGCCAGCTGGTCGGTCATCCCCTCGATGTACCGGGTCAGGACCATCCGGAGCTGCTCGTCCGGCGGGCACGGGGCCGCCAGCGCCGTCCTGACCGCGTCGATCGCGATGTCCAGCGCCTTCTGGTGGCACTGGAGGAGCAGGTCCTCCTTGTTCTTCACGTAGTAGTACAGCGCGGCCTTCGTCACGCCGAGGGCGCGCGCGATGTCGTCGAGGGTGGTGGCGTCGTACCCCTTCCGGTTGAAGACCCTGGCGCTCTCGGCCAGAATCTTCTCCAGGGTCAGCCCCAGCCGTGGCCTCGTTCTCGACCCCCGCGGTTCGCGTCCCACCGGCATCTCATCGACCCTCGAATCGAGGCGGGCGCTTCTCGCGAAACGCCTGGAACCCCTCCCGGGCGTCGCGGGTGGCGAAGAGCCAGGCGTTGGCCCGCTCCGCGAACCCGAGATCGCTCGACAGGAAGCTCCGGTTCACCGCCACCTTCAGCAGCTCCACCGCCAGCGGCGCCAGGCGGGCGATGTCGCCGGCCACCCGCCGCGCCTCCTCCATCAGCCCCTCGGCCGGGACCACCCGCGCCACCAGGCCCCACTCGCGCGCCTCGCGGGCCCCGAGCTGGCGGGCGGTCAGCAGCAGCTCGCGCGCGCGGGCCA
>JBBIOF010000353.1:0-3677 GCA_037443505.1 Candidatus Rokuibacteriota bacterium | reverse complement strand
AGCATCGCAGGGTACTCCATGAATCCCGTCAAACTATTTTCCGAGACTCATTAGGCCTGCTTCACGTTCTCCATCAGCCGCTTGACGGTGTTGGACGGCTGGGCGCCCTTCCGGATCCACTCCGCGGCCTTCGCCCGGTCGATCTTCACCGTGGGCGGGCTCGTCAGCGGGTTGTAGTGCCCGATGATCTCGATGAACCGCCCGTCGCGCGGCGACCGCGAGTCCGCGACCACCACGCGGTACGTCGGGCGCCTGGTCGATCCCGTCCGCCTCAGTCGAATGGACACTGCCACCTCGTCACCCCCTCGGTTGCGGGAACCCCGGCAGGTGCGTCCTCGGCATCCTGCCCTCGAGCCCCTTGAGCTGCTTCATCATCTTCCGGAGCTGCGCGTACTGCTTCAGCAGCCGGTTCACGTCCTGCACGCTGGTGCCGCTGCCGCGCGCGATGCGCTGGCGGCGGCTGCCGTTGATCGTCTCGGGATGGCGGCGCTCGCCGGGCGTCATCGAGCCGATGATGGCGTCGAAGCGCTTGAGGTCGGCCGCCTCCGCGTCGAGCTCCGACGGCGCGCCCCTCAGCCACTTGCCGAAGGGCAGCATGCCGAGGAGCTGGTCGAGCGGACCCATCTGGCGGATCTGCCGGAGCTGGTCGCGGAAGTCCTCCAGCGTGAAGGCGTCCTCGCGGAGCTTGCGCACCAGCTCCTCCGCCTTCCGCTGGTCCACGGCCTCCTGCGCCTTCTCGACCAGCGAGAGCACGTCCCCCATGCCGAGGATCCTGGACGCCACGCGGTCGGGGTGGAACGGCTCCAGGGCGTCGGTTTTCTCGCCCGTGCCCACGAAAGCGATGGGCCGCCCGGTCACGTGCCGGACCGAGAGCGCGGCGCCGCCGCGGGAGTCGCCGTCCATCTTGGTGAGGATCACGGCGTCGATGCCCACCGCCTGGTTGAACCGGTCGGCCACGGTCACCGCGTCCTGCCCCGTCATGGCGTCCACGACCAGCAGGACGTGGTGGGGCCTGAGCTCGGCCCGGATCGCCCTGAGCTCGTCGAGCATCGGCTCGTCGATGTGGAGCCGGCCGGCCGTGTCGAGGATCAGGGGCGTGAGGCCGCGGGCCGCCGCCTCCTCGCGGGCGGCGCGGCAGATCTCGAGCGGCGTCTGTCCGGGCGCGCCGACCACCGGCACGCCGAGCTGGGCACCCAGCGTGCGGAGCTGGTCCATGGCGGCCGGGCGGTAGACGTCGGCCGCGGCCAGGATGGGGTGCTGGCCCTGCCGGACGTACAGCCGGGCGAGCTTGGCGGCCGTGGTCGTCTTGCCCGAGCCCTGGAGCCCGACGAGCATGACGACGGTTGGCGGGTGCGCGGCCGGCGCCAGGCGGTGGCCGCTGCCGCCCAGCAGCTCCACCAGCTCGTCGCGGACGATCTTCACCACCTGCTGGGCGGGCGTGAGCGACTGCAGGACCTCGCTCCCGACGGCCTTGGCCCGGACGCGGTCCACGAAGGCCCGGACGACCTTGAAGTTGACGTCCGCCTCGAGGAGGGCCACCCGCACCTCCCGGAGCGCCTCCTGGATGTTGTCCTCGGTGAGACGGCCCCGCCCGCCGAGCCGGTCGAAGACGCCCTGCAGTCTCGCGCTCAGTGAATCGAACATGGAAATTCTAAGCATAGGGAAACACGATAGAAATTGCAACCACGGCTCGCGAGGGATGCTGCGCGAATCAGCCGGCGGCCCGGCGCATGGCCTCCACGACGGCGGCGGGATCGGGGGCCCCGAAGACGGCCGAGCCCGCCACCAGGACCGAGGCGCCGTGCTCCGCGAGGGGGCGCGCGTGCTCGACCTTCACGCCGCCGTCCACGGAGACGTCGACGGGCCTCGACCCCAGCATGGCGCGCACCCGGCGGATCTTGGGGTAGGCGGCCGGGATGAACTTCTGGCCGCCGAAGCCGGGGTTGACCGACATGACGAGCACCAGGTCCAGGTCGTCGAGGACGTACTCGATGGTCTCGGGCGGGGTGGCCGGATTGAGCGCGACGCCGGCACGGGCGCCCAGCTCCCGGATCCGGACCAGCGTGCGCTGCAGGTGCGGGCACGCCTCGACGTGCACCGTCACCATGTCCGCGCCGGCCGCCACGAAGTCGGACAGGAACCGCTCGGGCTCGACGATCATCAGGTGGACGTCGAGCGGCAGGCGGGTCCGCTTGCGGATCGCCTCCACGACGACGGGGCCGACGGTGAGGTTGGGGACGAAGCGGCCGTCCATCACGTCGACGTGGATCTGGTCGGCGCCCGCAGCCTCCACCCGGGCGACGTCGTCGCCCAGCGCCGCGAAGTCCGCCGAGAGGATGGAGGGCGCGATCTTCATGGGCCGGGCTCCTTTATAGCACGGCGGAAGCGGACGGCCGTGAAGCCGTCCGTGCCGTGACGGTGCGGCAGGAGTCGCACCGCGCCGCCCGGGTCCGGCGGCACGGGGCACCCGACGGGCGGGTCCACGCGGAAGTCGGGGTGCGCGAGGAGGAACGCGCCGGTCACCTCGTCGTTCTCCTCGGGCTCGAGCGAGCAGGTGGCGTAGACCAGCCGGCCGCCGGGGCGGACCATCCCCGCGGCGGCGGCCAGGATCCGGCCCTGCCGCTGGGCGCTCGGCGCCAGGTCTCCGGGAGCGCGCCGCCACTTCACCTCGGGGTTCCGGCGCAGCACACCCAGGTTTGAGCAGGGCGCGTCCACCAGCACCGCGTCGCAGGCCCCGGCGAAGCGCGGCGCCAGGGTCTCGGCGGGACCCTCGAACGGCTCCACGATGTCGATGCCCAGCCGCGCCGCCGCCTCCCGGACGAGACCGAGGCGGGCCGCCTGCGGGTCGAAGGCCAGCACGCGCCCCCGCCCCTCCATGAGCTGGGCGAGGTGCGTGGCCTTCGTCCCTGGGGCCGCGCACACGTCCGCCACGGTCTCCCCGGGCCGGGGATCCAGCACGCGGGCCACCAGCATGGACGCCTCGTCCTGGACCACGAAGGCGCCGTCGGCGAACGCCCGCCACGCGGCCGGCCGGCCTCCGTGCTCGGCCAGGAGCCCCTCGGGCGCGAGGGCCGTCGGCCGCGTCTCGATCCCCTCCTCCCGCCGCAGGCGCTCGGCCAGCGCCTCGCGGGTGGTGCGGAGCGTGTTCACCCTGAGGGTGAGCGGCGGGCGGTCGTTCATCGCCCGCATGAGCGCCTCGGCCTCCGGAGCGCCGTAGCGGGCAACCCAGCGCGCCGCCAGCCAGGTGGGGAAGGAGCAGCGGAGCGCCAGCGCCTGCACGGGATCCCGCGGCGGGGCGGGCTCGCGCTCGCGCACCCCGCGCCGCGCGAAGGAGCGCAGCACCGCGTTCACGAACTCGGCCACGCCCGGCTTCGTCCCCGCCCGCGCGAGGGTCACCGCGTCGTCCACCACGGCGAACGCCGGCACGCGGTCGAGGAAGGCAAGCTGGTAGGCCGCCATGCGCAGCAGCGCCAGCGGGCGCACGTCGAGCGCGCCCAGGGGCCGGCGGCTGTGGGGCTGGAGCACCCAGTCGAGGTAGCGCTGCCAGCGGAGCGTGCCGTAGACCAGCTCGGTGGCGAGCGCGGCGTCCCGCGGCCCGAGGCCCCGCCGGCCCAGCTCGGCCTCGAGGGCCAGGTCGGCGAAGGCGCCCTCGGCCGCCACGCGCTCCAGCACCCGCG
>JBBIOF010000352.1:0-3688 GCA_037443505.1 Candidatus Rokuibacteriota bacterium | reverse complement strand
TCGAGGCCCGGCGCAGCGCGGCGGCGGCGCCGGCGGCGTCGCCCGCCGACAGGGCCCGGTCCAGGGCGCGGACGTGCTCGTCCCATCTCGGCGCGCCGCCCGGGCCGGAGTGCCCTTCCCCGCCGAGTACCTCGGCAATCGCCAGCGTGACCAGGAGGGCCATGAGCAGGACGATCCCCGCGATCGCCTGAAGACGCTGGACCCGACCCGCGTCGATCACGAGGCCCGGAGGGACGCAGGCCGCGTGCCAGGAGGAAGGGGCGCCGCGGCGCGGACTTACGGGCCAGCACCGGCCTCCGGGCCGGTGGTGGTGGTGGAATCCTGCACGTCAGGGCCGGCCATCGAGCGCGCGCCTCAGCTGGTCCAGGTGGTTGTCGTCGTGCCAGGCCATCAGCGTGACGATGTCGGCCACCGTCATGCGGCCGCGCGTGGCGTGGATGCCGGCGCGCTGCCACTGCTCCGGGCGGAGCCGCCTGAGCAGCGTCAGGGTCTCCTCGCGCCTCCGACGGAACGCGGCCACCGCCGCCGCGGCGTCGGCGCGGAGGTACTGCCGGTCCTCCGCCCAGCGATCGGGGTCGATGGGCGAGAACCTCGGCTCGTCCATGGCCATGATCTGGTCGAGGCGCCCCTGGAAGGACTCCTCGGTGTCGCGCAGGTGGCAGGCCACCTCCTTCGCGGACCAGTTCCTGGCGTCCGGGCGCCGCGAGAGCTCCGCGTCGCCGCGGCCGTGTACGGCGGCGGCCAGCTCGTCCGCGGTCCGCTCGAGGCGGGCCAGGCGCTGGGGCAGGGGCTGCCGGGCGTACTCCTCCATCGTCGGCATCGCGCGCGTCTCCTCTCTGACGAGCTGGTGGAAGAGGCTCGACTCCCGCTTGTAGAAGCCCTCGGTGTGGAACGACTCCCGGAGGCGGAGCAGCGTGTAGTCCACGTGGTGCCCCACCTCGTGGAGCAGCGTGCGCAGGAAGGTGCGGAAGGCCACGACCCGCTGCTGCCGGGCGGTGCGCATCCAGAGCTGGATGCGGGGCGGGCGGCGGCCGTCGCTGGTGTAGAGCCCGTGCAGCTCGCCCCAGTGCGCGTGCGGCCGGGCCGCCAGGACCTGGACCCGCACGGGCGGCAGCCCGAGCGCGCGCGTCAGCCCGTCCACGAGCGCCTGGCTGGCCGCCCGGGTGGCCGCGCGGTCCTCCGAGCGGAGCGCGGCCTCGAGGTCCGCCACCAGCGGGGCGAGCCGGCCGGGGTGCGGCAGGCGCACCTCGGTGACGCCGTCACTCTTCCGGTAGATCGCCTGCTGGGCGCGGGTGAGGCGCGTGTAGTAGGCGAAGGGCACCGCTACCGCCCGGCCCAGCGCGGGGGGCGCTTCTCCAGGAACGCGCGCGCGCCCTCCCGGCGGTCCTCCGTGGTCCGGAGGAAGGCGAGCAGGTCGGCCTCCAGGCGGAGACCCTCGGCCAGGGGCAGGTCCAGCCCCTTCACCACCGCCTCCTTGGCGTAGCGGAGCGCCAGCGGCGCCTTGGCGGCCAGCGTCCGGGCCAGCTCGCGGGCGTGCACCAGCACGTCGGCCGCGGGCACCACGCGCTCCACGATGCCGAGGCGCAGCGCCTCCGCGGCGTCGATCCGCGCGCCGGTGAGGATCAGCTCCAGGGCCTTGCCGCGGCCCACCAGCCGGGGCAGGCGCTGGGTGCCGCCGCCGCCCGGGATGATCGCCAGGTCGATCTCCGTGAGGCCCAGCCGCGCGTCGTCGCCGGCGATGCGGATGTCGCAGGCCAGGGCCAGCTCGAGGCCGCCGCCCAGGGCCCAGCCGCGGATGGCGGCGATCAGCGGCTGCGGGCAGCGGTCCATGACCTGCCGGAACTCCAGGCGCCGGCGCGCCTCGCGGAAGCGGGGGGCGCTGTCCGGCTCCACGAACTCGCGGATGTCCGCGCCCGCCGAGAACGCGCGGTCGCCGGCGCCGGTGACCACCACCACCCGCGTGTCGTCGTCCGTCTGGAGCCGGGTGAAGCAGTCCACCAGCTCCCGGCGCATGGTGGTGTTCATCGCGTTGTGGACCTCGGGCCGGGCGAGCGTCACCGTCGCCACGCCGTCGGCGGCCTCGTAGCGGATGGTCTCGTACGTCACGCGCCCCTCCTCACCACGCCGCGCGCCTCGAGGTCGGCGATGGCGGCCTCGTCGTAGCCCAGCTCCCGCAGCACCTCCCCGGTGTGCTGCCCCAGCGCCGGCGGCGGGCCCGGGTCGCGCGTGGGCGTGCCGTGGAGTACCAGGGGCTGGCCCATGAGGCGGAGGCGGCCCACCTCGGGGTGGTCGTACTCGTGCACCATGTCGTGGTGGCGCACGGCCGGGTCCTCCATGAAGTCCGTGAGCGACTGGACGGGGGCGGCCGGGATGTCGTGCTCGGCCAGGAGCCGGAGCCAGTGGTCGCGGGGCTCGCTCCGGAAGCGCGCCTCCAGGATGGGCAGCAGCGCGTCCCGGTTGTCCAGGCGCAGCACCCACGAGGCGAAGCGCGGGTCCTCGGCCAGGTCCGGCAGCTCCAGGGCCTTGCAGAGCTTCACCCAGAACGCCTGGTTGCCGCAGGCCAGGAAGAACCACTGCCCGTCGCCGGCCTGGTAGAGCCGGTAGGTCGGGTTGTCGCGGAACACGTGCTGCTTGCCCCGGTAGTCCACGAAGTTGCCGGACTGCAGGGCCATGGCCGCGTGCAGCAGCGACGTCTCGACCCGCTGGCCCCGTCCCGTCCGCTCCCGCACGTAGAGGGCGGCCAGGACCGCCTGCGCGCCCAGGGCGGCCGCGTAGTAGTCCGTGATGGCGATCCGGATGTAGGCGGGCGGGCCCCCGAAGCCCTGGAGCTCCATGGCGCCGCTCAGGCTCTGCAGCAGCGGGTCGAACCCCGGGCGCTGGGCGTAGGGACCGGTGGAGCCGAAGGCGGTGATGGAGCAGTAGATCAGCCGCGGGTTCAGGGCGGAAAGGCGCTCCCAGCCCACACCGAGCCGGTCCGCCACGCCCGGGCGCATGTTCTCCGTGAGGACGTCGGCCCGCGCCGCCAGGCGCTCCACGATGGCCCGGCCCTCGGGCGTCTTGAGGTCCACGGCCACCGAGCGCTTGCCCCGGTTCCAGCCGAAGAACCCGGGCAGCTCGCGGAACGAGTCGCCGGCCAGCGACTCGACCTTCACGACCGAGGCGCCGAGGTCGGCCAGCATCATCGCGGCGTACGAGCCCGCGATGTAGCTGGTGAGGTCGACGACGCGGACGCCGTCCAGCGGGGGCGCGGGCGGCGTCACCGGCTCAGCCGGCCAGGCGGCGGACGATCAGCTCGCGATGCCAGTCGGCGTCGCCGTACATGGTCTCCAGCGCCTTCGCCCGCTTGAAGTAGAGGTGCAGGTCGTACTCCCAGGTAAAGCCGATCCCGCCGTGCACCTGGAGGGCCTCGCCGCAGACCCGGCGCGCCGCCTCGCCCACGTACGCCTTGGCCACCGAGGCGGCCAGCGCCGCGTCCTCGGCCCCGGCGTCCTGGGCCCAGGCGGCGTAGTAGACGGCGGCGTGCGCGTTCTCGACCTCGACCAGCATCTCGGCGCACTTGTGGCGGATGGCCTGGAAGCTGCCGATGGGCTGGCCGAACTGCTCGCGGACCTTCGCGTACTCCACGGACATGTCCAGGCACCGCCGGACGGCGCCGAGCATCTCGGCGGCGGCGCCCACGGCGCCGCGC
>JBBIOF010000351.1:0-3693 GCA_037443505.1 Candidatus Rokuibacteriota bacterium | reverse complement strand
TCTCCACCGAGAGCGGCGGCACCGGCGACCGGTACCTCCGCTACATCCTGGAGGGCGCCGGCGTGCGGGACGAGGCGGTCGTCGCCGGCATGGCGGAGTGGCGCCGGACCTACAACCCGCCCGTCGGCGTCTGGAACGTGGCCGCCCCGGACGCGCGGGAGGCGCTCGAGCGGGTGCGCGCCGCCGGGCTGGTGGCCGGGGTCGTGTCCAACTCCAACGGCTCGGTCCGGTCCATCCTCGACGCGCTCGGCCTGGCCCGGTACCTCCACTTCATCCTGGACTCAGCAGAGGTCGGGGTGGAGAAGCCCGACCCGCGCATCTTCCGGCTGGCGCTGGAGCGGGCGGGGGTCGATCCCGACGAGGCCGCCCACGTGGGGGACCTCTACTCCGTGGACGTGGTGGGCGCGCGGGCGGCCGGCATCGAGGCGGTGCTGCTCGACCCGGGCGCCTGCTGGGGCGCCCGCGGCTGCCCGGCGGCGCGCAGCGCGCTCGACGCGGTGCGGCTCCTCCTCGGGGGCTGGATCCCCGCGAGCGATCACTCGGGCAGCGTGACGAAGGGGTAGCGGCGGAGCGCGTCGTAGATGACGCGCTTCATCTCCTCGATTTCCTGGTCGGTGCGGGCCTCGAACCGCAGCGTGAGGTAGGGGTTGGTGTTCGAGGCGCGGACCAGGCCCCAGCCCCCGCCGGGGAACAGGACGCGGGCGCCGTCGATGTCGATGGTCTCGTAGCGCCCCTTGAGCTCGCGGGACAGCTCCTCGATGACGTGGAACTTCTCGGCGTCAGGGCAGGGGGCCTTGAGCTCGGGAGTGGCCCGGAGATGCGGGACCGAGTCGAACAGGCGCGACACCGGGCCGGGGCTCCCGGCAGCGATCTCGATGATCTTGCACGCGGCCAGGATCCCGTCGTCCACGCCGTAGTAGTTCTCCCCGAAGAACATGTGGCCGCTCACCTCGCCGCCCAGCAGGATCCCGTCCTCCCGCATCTTGCGCTTGAGGTGCGAGTGGCCCGTCTTCCACATCACCGGCACGCCGCCGTGGGCGCGGATGTCCTCCACCAGGGACTGCGACGACTTCACGTCGAAGACGATCTTCTCCCCGGGCCGGCGCCTCAGCAGGTCGCGGGCCAGGAGGATCAGGATCAGGTCGGCCTCGTGGCGGCGGCCCTGCTCGTCCACCACGCCCACGCGGTCGGCGTCCCCGTCCCAGGCCACCCCGATGTCGGCGCCCGTCTCCACCACCCGCGCCTGGAGGTCGACCACGTTGGCGGGGTCCTCGGGATCCGGCAGGTGGTTCGGGAAGCGGCCGTCGGACTCGCAGTGCAGCTCGATCACCTCGCAGCCCAGGCGGCGGAGCAGGTCCGGCGCGTAGCGGCCGGCAATGCCGTTGCCCGCGTCGGCCACCACCCGGAGGCGCCGGCGCAGCGTGACCAGCCGCTCCACGGTGGCGAAGTACTCCTCGCGCGGGCTGCGCGGCTCGAGCGAGCCGCGCCCGGCCTCGAAGTCGCCCTGCTCGATCATCGTCCTGAGCCCCTGGATCTCGTCCTCCGACAGGGGCACCGCTCCGGGGTGGACCAGCTTCACACCGTTGTAGTCGATGGGGTTGTGGCTGCCGGTCACGTTCGCACCGCCGTCCAGGCCCCAGTGGGCGGTGGCGAAGTAGAGGATCGGGGTGGTGACCTCGCCGACGTCCACCACGTTCACCCCGGCCGCGCGCACCCCGTCCGTGAAGCCGGCGTGGAGCCCGGCCGACGACAGGCGGTTGTCGCGGCCGACGGCGACGGTGCGCCCGCCGCGGCGGCGGATGAGCGTGGCGTAGGCACGGCCGACCTGGCGGAAGACCTCCGGCGTGATGTCGGTGCCGACCCTGCCGCGCACGTCGTAAGCGCGGAAGATGTGCGGATTCAGCATTGTCGTCGACCTCGGTCCTGGGATATCGTGAGCCGGCTCGGGAGGAGGGTATCATGGCCGCGTCCTGGCGTCTCGGCGGCGAGGCCCCATCGACCTCGACACCCTCCACGGGCCGGTGCGCTCGGACCCGGAGGCGCTGGCCGATATCCTGGAGACGATATGACGGACGACACGGAGCTGAGAGAGCGGACGAAGCGCACGGCCCGGATGCTGTTCCACACCGTCAAGGGCGGCGTGGGCTTCGACCTGTGGAAGCGCTTCGACCCGGAGCTGGCCCGCCAGCTCTCAATGTTCTTCACCGGCCGGCTCTACAGCCGCGAGGTCGTGAGCCAGAAGCAGCGCGAGCTGTGCGCGGTGGCCTCCCTCACCGCGCTCCACCGTCCACGGGAGCTGCACGCCCACATCCACGCCGCGCTGAACGTGGGCGCGAGCCGCCGGGAGGTGGCCGAGGTCATCTTCCAGCAGGTCACCTACGGCGGCATGCCGGTGGTGGTGGACGCGCTGGACGTGTACGCGAAGGTGCTGGCCGAGCGGGGCGAGCCCTTCCCCGGGGAGGAGGCGTGACGGAGCGGGCGCTGGCGGCGGCGGTGGAGGCCGCGCGGGTGGCCGGGCAGGTGGCGCTGAAGTACTTCCGGGGCGCGTTCGACGTGACCGTCAAGCCCGACCTCACGCCGGTCACGCAGGCGGACCGCGAGGCCGAGGAGGCGATCGTCGACGTCCTCGCCCGGGCGTTCCCGGACGCCGGGTTCCTCGGGGAGGAGTTCGGCGAGCGGGGCCCGCGGGAGCGGCGGTGGATCGTGGACCCGATCGACGGCACCAGGAACTTCGTTCGCCGCATCCCGGTCTGGGCCGTGCTGATCGCGCTGGAGGAGCGGGGGGAGGTGACGGTCGGCGTGGTCCACAACCCGGTGACGGGGGATCTCTACACGGCCCGGCGCGGCGCGGGCGCCTGGCACAACGGCGAGCGCATCCGGGTCTCCGACGTGGGCCGGCTCGAGGACGCGCTGCTCATCCACGCCTCGCTGGGCCTGCTCAGGAAGGCGGGCCACTGGGACGGCTTCGTCCGCCTGGTGGACGCCACCGACCGGCAGCGGGGCTTCGGCGACTACTGGGGCTACGGGCTGGTCGCGGAGGGCAAGGGCGAGATCTACGCCGAGGTGGACCTCAAGCCCTGGGACCTGGCGCCGTGCAAGCTCCTGGTGGAGGAGGCGGGCGGGCGCTTCACCGACTTCACCGGCCGGCCCACCATCTACGGCGGCACGGGACTCGCCACCAACGGCCGCCTGCACGACGCCGTGCTCGCCCTGCTCGGTGCCTGACGGCCGGCCCACCCTCGTCCTCCATCCCGGCGCCCTCGGCGACGTGCTGCTCGCCGTGCCGGCACTCCGCGCGCTGCGCCGGGCAGCGCCCGGCGTGCCCCTGCGCCTGGCCGCCCAGCCGCGCATCGGCACGCTGCTGGCCCGGCTGGGCCTGGTGGACGAATCGCTGGCGTTCGACGGGCTCGGCCTGGAGGCCCTCTTCGTGGAGGACCGTGCGACCCCGACCGTGGAGGCCATCGAGCGCGCGGGTCGCGTGGTGTGCTGGTTCGGGGCCCGCGACGAGGTGTTCGTCCGGCGCCTGCGGGCGCTGGCGCCGGAGGCGGTGGTGGCGTCGCCGGTCGCCGAGGGTGGCCGGACCGTCTGGCAGCACCTCCTGGCAAGCGTCGGTGGCGAGGGGGATGCCCCGTGCGAGCCGGTGGCGGTGCCCGGCCGGCTGCAGGAGGAGGGCCGCCGGGCGCTGACGGACGC
>JBBIOF010000350.1:0-3699 GCA_037443505.1 Candidatus Rokuibacteriota bacterium | reverse complement strand
TTCCAGGACGTCTCGCTCCGCCTGGCGCCCCTCGGGCCCGGCGACGCGCGGGAGATGCTCGCCGAGGGCGCGCGCCCGCGCCTGCTGGCGGGGCCGCGCGGGCTCCCGCCGGTGGATCCCGCGGCCGTCATCGGGGTGCTGCTGGCCGTGAGCGACCTCGTGGCGTGCGAGCCCCGCGTGCTGGAGATCGACCTGAATCCGGTCGTCGCGGCCGGCGCCGAGGCGCTGGCCGTGGACGCCCTGGTGATCGTGGGAGACCGCCCATGAGGGACGACTTCTACCTGACCGAGGAGCAGCGCATGATCCGGGACCTGGCCCGCCGGGTGGCCCGCGAGAAGATCGCGCCCTGGGCCGCCGAGGTGGACGAGCAGGAGCGCTACCCCGAGGAGTCGATGCGGGCGCTCGCCGAGGCGGGCCTGTTCGGCATCTGGATCCCCGAGGCGTACGGCGGATCGAACCTGGGCTGCCTCGCCCTCGCGCTGGTCGCGGAGGAGATCGCCCGGGCCTGCGCGGCCACCGCCACCCAGTTCGTGGACCAGCCGCTCGGGGGGCTGCCCATCCTCCTCCACGGCACCGAGGAGCAGAGGAAGCGGTACCTGCCCCGCCTGGCCACGGGCGAGCTGCTGGCCGCCTACTCGCTCTCCGAGCCCGAGGCCGGCTCCGACGCCGCGGCGCTCCGCACCACGGCGGTGCGGCGGGGCGACCACTACGTGCTCAACGGCGCCAAGCAGTGGTGCACCAACGGCGACCACGCGGGCGTCATCTGCGTGTTCGCCACCGTGGACCCCTCGCGGCGCGCGAAGGGCGTCACCGCCTTCCTGGTCGAGCCGGGCCTGCCGGGCTTCTCCGTGGGCAGGAAGGAGCGGAAGATGGGCATCCGCGGCTCGCCCACGGTGGCGCTGCACTTCACCGACTGCCGCGTGCCGGTGGAGCAGCGCCTGGGCGAGGAGGGCGAGGGCTTCCGCATCGCCATGGGCACGCTGGACATCACCCGGCCGGCCACGGGCGCCATGGCCGTCGGCATCGCCCAGGCCGCCCTGGACGCCGCCACGGCCTACGCCCGCGAGCGCCGGCAGTTCGGGCGGGCCATCGCGGAGTTCCAGGGCATCCAGTTCATGCTGGCGGACATGGCCATGCAGGTGCACGCCGCCCGCCTGATGGTCCACCACGCGGCCCGCCAGGTGGACGCCGGGATCACGGGCAACACGCTGGAGGCCTCGATGGCCAAGTGCTTCGCGGCGGACGCCGCCATGCGCGTCACCACCGACGCCGTCCAGGTCTTCGGGGGCTACGGCTACACGCGCGACTTCCCCGTGGAGCGCTTCATGCGGGACGCCAAGATCATGCAGATCTACGAGGGGACCAACCAGATCCAGCGGGTGATCGTGGCCCGCGAGCTGCTGGGGGCCTGAGCCCTCCCCGTCTCTGGTACACTCGCGCGGAGGAACGGGGGAGCCCGGTGACCAGCGATCTCGGCTCGCTGCTGCTCGTCGCCATCGCCGCCCTGGCGCTGGCGACGGCCGCGCTGTCCGTCTGGGCGGCCCGGCTGCAGGGCCGCGTCCAGCGGCTGGGCCGCCAGCTGCTGGAGTCCCAGGAGCAGATGGCGCGCACCCAGAAGCTGGGCTCGCTGGGGGAGATGGCCTCGAGCTTCGCCCACAGCTTCAACGACGTGCTCACTCCCATCATCGGCCGCACCCAGCTCCTCGCCCAGCGCGTGACCGACCCGGAGCTGCGCGAGTGGCTCGCCACCATCGAGAAGTCCGCCATGGACGGCGCCCGCACCGTCCGCCGCATCCAGGAGTTCATGCGCCTGCGCCGCGAGGAGCCCTCCGTGCCGGTGGACCTGGCCGGCGTGGTCCGGCACGCCGTCGGCGCCACCGCCGCCCGCCGCCGGCGGTCGGTGCACGTGGCGACCGAGGTGGGCCCGGTGGCCCCCATCGCGGGCGACCCCCTGGGCCTCGGGGAGGCCCTGAGCCACGTGCTGCTCAACGCGGTCGAGGCCTCCCCGGACGGCGCGACGGTGACGGTGGGCGCGCGGATGGAGGGCGGCGACGCCGTGCTGAGCGTCACCGACACCGGGACGGGCATGCTCCCCGAGGTGCAGGCCCGGATCTTCGAGCCCTTCTTCACCACCAAGCCCGGGGCCACGGGCCTCGGGCTCTGCCTGGCCCACGGCATCGTGGCCCGCCACGGCGGCCAGATCGAGGTGGACTCCGCGCCCGGCCGCGGGACCACCGTGCGGCTGAAGTTCCCGGTGGAGGGGCCGGCCCGGGTGCCGGGCGCCGGCGCGGTGCGGGAGGGCGGGGCGGCAGCCGGTCCGGCCCGCTGCCTGGTGGTGGACGACGATCCCCAGGTCCGGGACATGATCCGCGACATCCTCTCCAACGCGGGCCACAAGGTCGTGCTGGCGGTGGACGGGTCGGACGGGGTGGAGAAGTTCAAGGCCGAGGCGTTCGACGTCGTGATCAGCGACCTGGCCATGCCGAAGCTCAACGGTCTCCAGCTCGCGCGGGTCTGCAAGACCCTGCGGCCCGCGGTGCCGGTGGTGATGCTGACGGGCTGGGGCGTGCTGCTCACCGAGGAGGAGTTGGCCGACCACGGCGTCGATGAAGTACTATCGAAGCCCGTCCGCGTGGACCAGGTGCTGAACACCGTGGCTGCCGTCCGGGGGCGGGCGGAGGAGGGTCGGGACGCATGAGCAGCCCCATCATCACCGAGGCGCTGCGCGCCCTGGTCGACCGCCGGGACCTCACGCGCATCGAGGCGGCGGCCGCCATGGACGCCATCATGTCCGGTGCCGCGACCAACGCCCAGATCGCGGCCTTCCTGACCGCGCTCCGCATGAAGGGCGAGACGGTGGAGGAGCTGATCGGCTTCGCCCAGGTGATGCGCCAGAAGGCCGTGCGCATCCGCGCCCACGGCGACGAGGTGGCCGCCCTCACCGGGACCGACCGCGAGATGCTCATCGACACCTGCGGGACCGGGGGCGACGCCGCGGGCACCTTCAACGTCTCCACGGCCACCGCCTTCGTGGTGGCCGGCGCCGGCCTCCGGGTGGCCAAGCACGGCAACCGCTCCGTGTCGTCCCTCTGCGGCTCGGCCGACGTGGTGGAGACCCTCGGCATCGCCCTGGACCTGCCGCCCGCCAAGGTGGCCCGCTGCATCGACGAGGTGGGGATCGGGTTCCTCTACGCGCCGCTGCTCCACACGGCGATGAAGCACGTCATGGCGGCCCGGCGGGAGATGGGGATCCGCACCGTCTTCAACATGCTGGGCCCGCTCACCAACCCCGCGGCGGCCAACGCCCAGGTCATCGGCGTCTACTCCGCCGCGCTCACCGAGCCGCTGGCCCGGGTGCTGGCCGAGCTGGGCACCATCCGGGCCTTCGTCGTGCACGGCGCCGACGGCCTCGACGAGATCTCCAACACGGGCGAGAGCCGGCTGAGCGAGGTGCGCGAGGGCGTGGTGCGCTCGTTCACGGTGCGCCCGGAGGACTTCGGGATGCCGCGGGCCACCATCCAGGACCTGCGAGGCGGCGACCGGGAGCAGAATGCCGAGATCATCCGCGCCATCCTCGACGGCGAGCCGGGGCCGCGCCGGGACATCGTCCTCATGAACGCGGCGGCCGCGCTGGTCGCTGGCGGCAAGGGCCGCGACCTCAAGGAGCGGAACACCCACAACTACGGGATGGCCCATCCC
>JBBIOF010000349.1:0-3711 GCA_037443505.1 Candidatus Rokuibacteriota bacterium | reverse complement strand
TCTCCGCGAGGTCGAGCTCCCGCAGCAGCGCCCCGAGCTGCCGGACCAGGTCGGCGACGGCCGGCTCCTGCTGCGGGCGCCTGCGCGGGGTGCGCGCCGCCACTATCCGCCCGCCGCCGCCACGCGGCCGAGGTACTCCCCGGTCCGGGTGTCCACCTTGACGACGTCGCCCTCGTTGAGGAAGAGGGGCACCTGCACCACGGCGCCGGTCTCGAGCGTCGCCGGCTTGCTGCCGCCCTGGGCGGTGTCGCCCCGCACGCCGGGCTCGGTCTTGACGATGGCCAGCTCGACGAAGTTGGGCAGCTCCACGGCCGTCGGGGCCCCGTCGATGTAGAGCACCTCGACCTCCGTGTTCTCCTTCAGGTACTGGCGCGCGTCGCCGACCTCGTCGGGCGACAGCGACACCTGCTCGTACGTCTCCATGTCCATGAAGTGGAAGCGGTCGTCCCGGTAGAGGAACTGCATCCGCTTCTCCTCGAAGTCGACCAGCTCCACCTTCTCACCCGAGCGGAACGTGTTGTCGATGACCCGCCCGTCCCGCATGTTCTTGAGCTTGGTCCGGACGAACGCGCCGCCCTTGCCGGGCTTGACGTGCTGGAACTCGACGATCGTGTAGGGCACGCCGTCGAAGACGATGCGCAGCCCCTTCCTGAACTCCGCCGTTGACACCTGCATCGCGTGCTAGCCTTTCCGCCTCAGTCGGGCGCGCAGCGCCTGCTCCAGCCCCTGGCGCGCGCCCTGGTTGTCGGGGTCCTTCCGGAGCATCTTCGTGAATACCTGGGCGGCCTCCTCGACCAGCCCCTGGTCCAGGCACAGCGTGCCGAAGGTGAGCGTGACGAACGTGTCGTCGCCCAGCACGCGTGCCAGCCCTCCGCCCTCCCCGGCCGGCGACGGGGCCGCCCGGAGCAGGCCCAGGAGCGCCCGCGACTCCCGGTCGCCCGGGTCCAGCCGCACCGCGGCCTCCAGGTGCTCGACGGCGGCGTCCACGTGCCCGCGGTGCCGGTGGATCTCGGCCGCCAGCCGGTGGCCCTGGGCGTCCGTCGGACAGCCGTCGAGGATCGACTGGACCTCCGCCAGCGCCTGGTCCAGGTCCCCCTCGGCCAGGAGGGCCTTGGCCAGGATCAGCCGGGCCGTGGTGTAGTTCGGGTAGCGGGAGAGCCCCGCCCGGCACAGGGCGACGGCCTCGCGCGCCCGGCCGACCTTCCGGTACAGGTCGGCAAGCTGTGCGAACGCCAGCGACCGGGGATCGCGCTGGAGCCGCTCCTCCTGCCGGCGGATCGCGTTGGCAAGCGCGGGATCGTCCACCGGCATGGCAATTCCGTTATACGTGGCGCCAGTTTGCGTTGTCAAACTCGATCCTCGAGGCTCCGGAGGGCCTCCCGGATCGCGGCCTCGGGGACGTCGTGGACGAGGCGGAAGGTGCCGATGGCCGGGGCCAGGACGAAGGGCACCCGACCGTCGCGCGCCTTCTTGTCACGGCCGATCGCGGCCAGCACGCCCTCCACGTCGATCCCCTGGGCCCGGACGGGCAAGCCCAGGGACGCCAGCAGCCGTTCCTGGCGGCCCGTGGTGTCGGGGGCGCCCAGCCCGAGGAGCTCGGCCAGCCTGGCTTCGGCCACGATGCCGAGCGCCACCGCCTCTCCGTGGGTCCAGCGGGCGTAGCCCGTGGCCGTCTCCAGGGCGTGACCGATCGTGTGCCCGTAGTTCAGGACGGCGCGCAGGTCGGCCTCCCGCTCGTCCCGCTCCACGACCCCGGCCTTGAGGCGGCAGGACCCCGCGATCACGCGCTCCAGGGTGGCCGGGTCGCGCCCGCGGAGCGCCGCCGCGCTCGCCTCCAGGTCGGCGAAGTACCCGGCGTCCAGGACGATGCCGTGCTTGACGATCTCGGCCAGGCCCGACCGGAACTCCCGCTCCGGCAGGGTCGAGACCGTGTCCGGGTCGACCAGGACCAGCCGGGGCTGGTGGAACACGCCGATCAGGTTCTTGGCCTTCGGGTGGTCGATGGCAGTCTTGCCTCCGATGGAGGCGTCGACCTGCGCCAGGACCGTCGTGGGGACCTGCACGAAGTTGGTGCCGCGCATGTAGGTGCCGGCCACGAACCCGGCCAGGTCGCCCACCGCGCCTCCGCCCAGGGCCAGCACGGTGGAGGTCCGGTCCAGGCCCGCCTCCAGCAGGGCGTCCCAGCAGCGCTCGGCGACGGCCAGCGTCTTGGCCGCCTCCCCGTCGGGGACCTCCACCACCGCCAGCCGGATCCCGGCCCCTTCCACGCTCTCCGTCACGGCCTTCCCGTAGAGCCGGAGGACCGGGGCGGAGCCGACCAGGGCGGCGCGGGAGCCGGCCCGGAGGTCGCGGAGACGGGCGCCCGCGCTCCTGAGCGCGCCCCGCTCCACGACGATGGGATAGGCGCGGGCGCCCAGGTCGACGCGGATCACCATCGGGCAGCGCCAGTTACCAGGACCTCAGGCTCTCCTGGTAGGCGGTGTAGTTGCGGCGGATCTCCTCGACGCTGTCGCCGCCGAACTTCTCGAGCAGCGCGTCGGCCAGGACGATGGCCACCATGGCCTCGGCCACCACCCCGGCGGCCGGCACCGCGCAGACGTCGCTCCGCTCCACCACGGCCTCCACCGCCTCCTTGGTCGCGAGGTCCACGGACCGCAGCGGGGTGCGGAGCGTCGAGAGCGGCTTCATGGCCGCGCGGACGACGACGGGCTGCCCGTTGGTCACCCCACCCTCGAGCCCTCCCGCGTTGTTGGAGGCGCGGCGGAAGCCGGCGCCGGGGTCGAAGAGGATCTCGTCGTGCACCGCGGAGCCCGGACGCCGGGCGGCCTCGAACCCCAGCCCGAACTCGCAGCCCTTGATGGCCTGGATGGAACAGAGGGCCTGGGCCAGGCGACCGTCGAGGCGGCGGTCCCACTGCACGTAGGAGCCGAGCCCCACCGGGCAGCCCAGCGCGACCACCTCGACGACCCCGCCCAGGGTGTCCCCCTTCGCGCGGGCCTCGTCGATGGCCGCGATCATCGCCGCCTCGGTCCCGGGGTCGGCGCAGCGGACCTCGGAGGCCTCGGCGCGGCGGGCGATCTCGTCCCAGCTCAGCTCCAGGTCGTCGGGGACCCGCACCCCTCCGATCTCCGTCACGTGGCTCAGGATCGTGACACCGAACTCGGCGAGGAGCTTCCTGGCCACGCCCGCCACCGCCACCCTGGCCGTGGTCTCCCGGGCGCTGGAGCGCTCGAGCACGTTCCGGATATCGCGGTGGCCGTACTTCATGGCGCCGGCCAGGTCGGCGTGACCGGGCCGTGGACGGGTGACCTCCTTGTGGGGGGCGCCCGGCGGAGGCGGCTCCACGGCCATCGCGTCCTTCCAGTTCTCCCAGTCGCGGTTGAGGATCTCGAGGGTGACGGGGCTGCCGAGGGTCCGGCCCCAGCGGACGCCGGAGAGGATGCGCACCCGGTCGCGCTCGATCTTCATCCGGCCGCCCCGCCCGTACCCGCGCTGCCGGCGGGCGAGGTCGGCGTCGATGTCGGCCTCGACGAGCGCGAGGCCGGCCGGTACGCCGTCGATCACGGCGGTCAGGGCCTGGCCGTGCGACTCGCCGGCGGTCAGGAAGCGGAACATGGCTGTCATGGCGGGTCCCCTCGTCGCGTGCCGTTCAGATTACCACGCGGGAGGGGCCCGGGGGCCCGGCGCCCGGAGGCGCCGGGCGCGCGGCCT
>JBBIOF010000348.1:0-3717 GCA_037443505.1 Candidatus Rokuibacteriota bacterium | reverse complement strand
GGCCTCCGCGGGCTGGGCGCCCACCAGGCCGGTGGAGGCCGGGAGCACGCCGGCGTCCGCCTGGCCGCCGGGCACGATGGAGGGGTTGCGGAAGTAGCTCGCGATGGAGGACCGGATGGCGGGGCTCTGCTCGGCCGCCCAGAGGACGATGAAGAGCGCCATCATGGAGGTGACGAAGTCCGCGTACGCGACCTTCCAGGCGCCGTGGTGCCCGCCGTGGCGCTGGCGCGGGGAGAACTTTTTGATGATGGGCGGCTGGTTCTCCCCGTCGCCGCGCTTCTTGCCCGTCATGCCTGTCTCGGCGTGATGGCCAGGGTGGAGGCCTCGACGTCCACCAGGGAGGGACGCTCGTGGGCGAAGATCGCGCGCCTGGCGAACTCCACGGCCACGAACGGCGCCGCGCCCTTGGCGAACGCCACGACGCCCGCCTTGATGCAGTTGAGGTAGTTGAGCTCCTTCTCCATGGCGTTCTCCAGGCCGACGGAGAGGGGGTTGACGAGGCCGTAGGCCAGGCCCACGCCCATGAACGTGCCGATGAGCGCCACGGCGACCTTGTGGCCGATCTCCGCGGTGCCGCCGTCGATGCTCTGCATGGCGAGCACCACGCCCAGCACGGCGGCCACGATGCCGAGGCCGGGCAGGGTGTCGCCCACCTTGGCCAGGATGCTGGCGGGCTTGGCGGCCTCGTCGTGGTGGGTCTCGATCTCGCGGTCGAGCAGGGACTCCAGGTCCCAGGGAGCGACCCCGCCGTCCACCAGCAGGCGCACCGAGTCGGTGAGGAACGTGACGGCGTAGGGGCGGGAGAGGAAGGTGGGGTACTTGGAGAAGATGGACGACTTGTCGGGCTCGCTGACGTCCCGCTCCAGGGCGATGAAGCCGTGCTTCTTGACGTTGACGAACAGCTCGTACTGGAGCCGGAGGAGGTCGATGTAGACGTCCCGCCGGGAGCCCGCGTCCACAAGGAGGCCCCTGAGGCTGGCGGCCAGCTGTGCCAGGTGCTGCCGGGGCGTGCCGATGAGCAGGGTCCCGGCGGCGGTGCCGCCGATGATGAGCCACTCGACCGGCTGGAAGAGGATGAGCAGGGGGCCTCCCTCGAGCACGAACCCCCCCAGCACGCTGACCAGGACGACCAGCATCCCGACGACGACGAGCATGCACTCTCCCCATCCGGCCGGTTCCCCTTCCCGGCCGGTACGCCCGTAATCGGCAGTGCAGGCGCCGGGCGGGAGGGTGGGGGAGACCGGGCGGTCCGCCGAATACCCAGGCAGGATGCCGGAGGACGAGGGGCGGGCTATGAGCGCGAAAATCCTTACCGTGGACGACTCGTGCAGCATGCGGCAGATGGTCCGGGCGGCGCTGGAGGCCGACGGCCACCAGGTCCGGGAGGCTCAGAACGGCTACGAGGCCCTGGACCTGCTCGACGGCGAGCCGGTCGACCTGATCATCACCGACCTCTACATGCCCGCCATGGACGGGCTCACCCTGCTCCGGGCCATCCGGGAGCGCGCCGAGCACCGGTTCACCCCGGTGCTCCTCCTCACGACCGAGCACGGAGAGGAGATGAAGCAGCGTGGACGGGCCTCCGGCGCCACCGGCTGGCTCGTCAAGCCGTTCCAGCCCGGGCAGCTGCGCCAGGTGGTCGCCCGGGTCCTGGGCGCCACGCGGGTGCGGGCGTGACCCTCGATCCGGTTCTCCAGATCTTCTTCGAGGAAGCCGAGGAGCTGCTCCGCACCTTCGAGGAGGGCGTGCTCGGGCTCGAGCGGGCGCCGGGCGACCGCGAGCTGCTCCACTCCATCTTCCGGGCCGCCCATACCCTCAAGGGCAACAGCAGCATGCTCGGCTTCGAGCGGATCTCGACGGTGACCCACGCGCTGGAGGAGCTGCTGGTCCGGCTGCGGGCCGGAGAGTCCACGCCCGGCCGCGCGGTGATCGACACGCTGCTGGCGGCCAGCGACATCCTGCGGGCCCTGGTCACGCGGGCGCGCGCGGGTGACGAGTCGGAAATCCCGGGGCTCGGCGCCCTGGTGGACGCGCTGGCGGACCACGCGCAAGCGGTGGGGCACCCGGCCGGCTCCGGCCCGGCGCCCGCGACTCCCGCACCGGCCGGCGCCGAGGCCCTCTACGAGATCCGGTTCTCGCCTCCCGGCGACCTGCTCCGGCGCGGCCTCGATCCGCTGCGGCTGCTGGAGGCGCTGGGCACGCTGGGCGAGCTGGTCCGCATCGAGGGGGACGCCTCGGCGCTGCCGCCGCTCGCCGATCTCGACCCGGAGGCCGCGTACCTGGCGTTCACGTGCTGGCTGCGCACGCGGGCGCCGCGCGCGGAGATCGAGGCGTGCTTCGACTTCGTGGACGACCCGCGGGCCGTCCGGGTCACGCCCGTGGAGCGGGCCGAGCACGCCGATGCCGGACCGAGCCCGGCGCCGGCGGCGCCCGCCCTGGAGCGGCTGCGCTGGGCCTCGGAGGGTGACACGCAGTCCATCCGGGTCGCGACGGAGAAGGTCGACCGGCTGGTGGACCTGGTGGGCGAGCTCGTGATCACCCAGTCCATGGTGGCCCAGACCGTGCACCGGCTGGCCGCGCACGGGTTCTCCCCGGAGCGGCTCGCCGAGCTGACGGAGGCCGTGGCGCAGATGGACCGCCACGCCCGGGACCTCGAGGAGCGGGTGATGGCCATCCGCATGCTGCCCATCCGCACGGTCTTCGGGCGGTTCTCGCGGGTCGTGCGCGACCTGGCCCAGGCCCAGGGCAAGCGGGTCCACTTCGAGACGCGGGGCGACGAGACGGAGCTGGACAAGACCGTCATCGAGCGGATCGCCGATCCCCTGATGCACCTGGTCCGGAACGCCGTGGACCACGGGATCGAGCCCCCCGAGGAGCGCCGCGCCCGGGGCAAGCCCGAGGCGGGCTCGCTCGTCCTGTCGGCCTACCAGCAGGGCGGGAGCATCTACATCGAGGTCCAGGACGACGGGCGCGGGCTGGACCGCGAGCGCATCCTGCGCAAGGCGGTGCAGCTCGGGCTGGTGGCGAGCCCGGAGGGCCTGACGGACGAGCAGGTCTACGCGCTCATCTGGGAGCCCGGCTTCTCCACCGCCGAGCACGTCACCGAGGTCTCGGGCCGGGGCGTGGGCACCGACGTCGTCAAGCGGAACGTCGAGGCCCTGGGCGGCTTCATCTCCATCCAGACGGCGCCGGGCCGCGGCACCACCTTCAGGGTGAAGCTCCCGCTGACCCTCGCCATCCTGGAGGGGCAGTCGCTCCGGGTGGGGCGCGAGGTCTACATCCTGCCGCTGGCCACCATCACCGAGTCGGTGCGGCCCGCCCCCGAGTCGCTGCGCACCGTCTTCGGCTCCTGCGAGACCTTCGTCATGCGGGGCGAGGTGCTGCCCTTCGTCCGGCTCCACCGGCTGTTCCGGGTGCCGGAGGCCGAGGAGGAGCCCACGCGCGGACTGATGGTGGTGGTCGAGCACGACGGCCGGCGGGTGGGGCTGTTCGTGGACGAGCTCCTCGGCCAGCAGCAGTTCGTCATCAAGAGCCTCGACAGCAACTTCCAGAGGGTGGAGGGCATCGCCGGGGCGACGATCCTGGGCGACGGCCGCGTCGCCCTCATCCTCGACGTCCCGGGGCTGGTGGCGCTCGGCGCCGCGGCGTGATGCGCAGCGTCCCCGGGGTTCGACGCCCGGCCGCCGGCGGGGTCCTGGCGGCAGCCCTGGCCGTCGG
>JBBIOF010000347.1:0-3729 GCA_037443505.1 Candidatus Rokuibacteriota bacterium | reverse complement strand
GGCGATCAGCTCGCCGCCCAGGGCCGCCACCACGGCGGGCAGCTCGGCGGCCGGGTCGGCGTGGGCCAGGCTGCCGCCCACGGTGCCGCGGTTGCGGATCTGGAAGTGGCCGATCAGCGGCATCGCGTCCGCCAGCAGCGGGCACCGCGCGCGCACCAGGGGCGAGCGCTCCACCGCCCGCTGTCGCGTCATGGCGCCGATCTCCAGGTGGCCGTCGTCCTCGCGGATCCCGGCCAGCGCGCCGATGCGGTTGAGGTCCACCAGGAACTCGGGCCGCACCAGCCGGAAGTTGAGGAGGGGCACCAGGCTCTGCCCCCCGGCCAGCACCTTGGCCCGGTCGCCGTGCCGGGCCAGCAGCTCCACGGCCTCGTCGACCGACCCGGGCGCCAGGTAATCGAATCGCGGTGGCTTCATGACTCCGGCGCCTCCCTACACACCGAGGTACGAGACGCGCACCTGCGGGTTGGCGAGGAGCGCGGGGCCGGCGTCCTCCAGGACGATCCGCCCCCCCTCCAGCACGTAGGCGCGGTGGCTCAGTGGCAGCGAGATGTGGATGTTCTGCTCGACCAGGAAGACTGTCACGCCGCCCTCGCTGATCCGCCGCACGCTCTCGATCAGGGCGCGCACCAGGGAGGGCTGCAGGCCCAGCGAGGGCTCGTCCAGGAGCAGCAGCCGGGGCGCCGCCATCAGCGCGCGGCCCAGCGCCAGCATCTGCCGCTCGCCCCCGGACAGCGTGCGGGCGGGCTGCCCCGCGCGCTCGCGCAGGCGCGGGAACATCTCCAGGACCGCCTCCAGCGTCTCGGCCCGCCGGGCGCGGGCGCGGGGCACCACGGCCCCCATCCGGAGGTTGTCGAGCACCGTCATCTCCGGGAAGACGCGGGCGCCCTCCGGCACCAGGGCGATGCCCCGCCGGGCGACGGCCTCCGGCGCCAGGCCGTCGATGCGGGCGCCGTCCAGGAGGATGCGGCCGGCCCGCGGGCGGAGCAGGCCGACGACGGTCCTGAGCAGCGTCGTCTTGCCGGCGCCGTTGGGCCCCACCAGGCTCACCACCTCCCGCTCGCGCACGGCCAGGGACACGCCGTGGAGCACCCGGAGGTGGCCGTAGCCGGCCTCGACGCCCTCGACCTCAAGCATGGGCCTCGCCCAGGTAGGCCTTGATCACCGCCGGGTCCCGCATGACGTCGTCGGGGCGGCCCTCGGCCAGCTTCTCCCCGTAGTTGAGCACGATGACGCGGTCGGCGACGCCCACCACGGCGCGCATGATGTGCTCGATGAGCATGAGCGTCGTGCCCCGCTCGCGGAGCTTGCGGAGCAGCAGGAGCGCGCCCTCCACCTCGCGCTGGTTGAGGCCGGCCATGTTCTCGTCCAGCAGGACCACCCGGGCGCCGGTGGCGACCGCGCGGGCCAGGTCGAGCCGCCGCCGCTCGGACATGGTGAGGGTCTCGGCGGGCGCGTCGCGGCGCGGGCCGAGCCCCACGAAGTCCAGCCACTCGGCCGCCAGCCGCCGGGCCTCGCGCAGTCCCACGCCGCGCCCGTACAGGGCGCCGACGGCGACGTTCTCGGCGACCGTGAGCCGCGGGAAGAGCTGGGGGACCTGGAACGTCTTGGCGATGCCCAGCCGGCAGATCTCGGCGGGCCCGAGCCCGGTGATCACCCGGCCGCCGTAGCGGACCCGGCCCTCGGTCGGCCGGAGCATGCCCGCGATCACGTTGAACAGCGTACTCTTGCCCGCGCCGTTGGGCCCGATCACGGCCAGGATCTCGCGCTCCTCGAGGGCCAGGTCCACGCGGTGGAGCGCCCGCAGGGAGCCGAAGCTCACGCTGACCCCCTCGGTGGCCAGGAGGCTCACGAGCGGCCCGTCCGCAGCAGCCCGGCGAGCCCGCCGGGCGCGAACAGCGGGATCACCACGATGAGGGCGCCGATGGCGATCAGGTAGTGGTAGACGAACCGGGTCCCCAGCAGCTCGGCGGCCACGGTGAGGAAGCCGGCGCCCAGCAGGGGGCCCACCGCCGTGCCCAGCCCTCCCAGCAGCGCCATGACCACCATCTGGAAGGTGACGGACGCCCCGAACACGTCGCTGGCGTTCACGTACGACAGCCAGTACCCGGCGGTGCCGCCCACGCAGGCGATGAAGAAAGCGCTGGCCACGTAGAGCCGCCGCTTCAGCCGGTGGCTGTCCACGCCCGACGCCTCGGCCAGCGCCTCGTTCTCGCCCACGGCGCGCAGGCCGTAGCCGAACTTCGAGCGGCCCAGCCACACCGCCGTGCCCGTGACGCCGCCCGCCAGGGCCAGCATCGTGTAGTAGAAGATGAGCGAGCCCGCTCCGATGGGCAGGGACAGGCCCGCGCTGCCCCCGGTGAGCGGCAGCCCGGTCAGGCGGTCCCACGCCAGCGCCAGCTCCTTGCCCGACTCGGCCAGCGCCAGCGTGCCGATGGCGAAGTAGGCGCCGCGCAGGCGCAGGGTGGGCGTGCCGACCGCGTAGGCGATGGCCATGGCCGTGACTCCCGCCCCGATCACGCTGGGCACGAAGGGCAGGGAGAGCTTCAGCATCAGGGCGGCCGTGGCGAAGGCCCCGATGCCGTGGTAGACGACGGGGCCGAGGTCCACGGCGCCCGCGTAGCCGGCCAGCAGGTTCCAGGCCCCCGCCAGCGCCGCCCACATCAGGATAGTGGTGGCCAGCCGGAGCGTGTAGGGCCCCGCCACCGCCGGCAGCAGCGCCGCCAGCGCCAGGGCGGCCAGCGCCAGGACGTCGGTGGAGCGCGGGCGGGGCCCCGGCACCTACTCCACCCGCCCCTTCCCCGTCACGCCGGCCGGCATGAAGCGGAGGATGACGTACAGCAGCGCGAAGGAGACCAGCAGCGACAGGCCGGCCTCCAGGTACGTCTCCGTGAGGGCCTGGGCCACGCCGAGGACCAGGCCGCCCCAGAGCACCCCGGGCGTGTAGCCGAGGCCGCCCAGCACCACCACCGAGAACGCGAACAGCGTGTAGGTGAGCCCCATCTGGGGCTCGACGGGCGAGTAGAGGGCCACCAGCGAGCCGGCCACACCCGAGATGCCCGCGCCGAGGCCGAAGGTCACCGCGTAGATCAGCCGGGGGTTCACCCCCAGCAGCCGCGCCATCTCCAGGTCCTGCGCGGTGGCGCGGATCATGCGGCCCAAGTCCGTGCGCTGGAGCAGCCACCAGAGCCCGGCCACCAGGGCGAGCCCCACCGCGCACGCCACCAGCCGGGAGACGGGCAGGACGAACGGCCCCAGGATCAGCGTGCGGCCCAGGTAGCCCACCTTCAGCATCCGGTAGTCGGCGCTCCAGAGCCGGAGGGCGACGTTGACCAGCACCAGCGAGATGCCGAACGTGACCAGCAGCGACAGGAGCAGCGGGCCCCCCAGGGTGCGGTTCAGCACGGCGTACTGGAGGAGGTAGCCCAGGGCGAACAGCAGGGCGAAGGCCACCGGGAGCGTCAGGAGCGGGTCCACACCCCCCAGCGTGAAGAGCCAGTACGTGCTGAAGGCCCCCAGCATCACCAGCTCGCCGTGCGCCGCGTTGAGGATGCCGCTCACGCCGAAGATCAGGGACAGCCCCACGGCGGCGGCGGGGTTGAGGCACACCCGCGCGCCGACGGGCTGGTTCAACGCCAGCGCCAGCGCCACCAGGCCCAAGATGACGTGTCGTTTCATGGTTCGCTTGACTCCGCGTCACGATACGGACCTGGCTCGCAGATCGGAAGAGCA
>JBBIOF010000346.1:0-3739 GCA_037443505.1 Candidatus Rokuibacteriota bacterium | reverse complement strand
CTTGCGGATCAGGATCAGGTCGTTGATGTAGCCGGTGGCGAAGATCCACTGGGGCTGCGCGGCCTTGATCTGGGTCAGCGCCGAGGCGTGGTCCATGGTGCCGATGGCGTACTTCTCGAAGAACACCACCTCGAAGCCGCGCTTCTTCGCGGACCGGTCCATCTCCTGGGCGATGGCGAGGGGGAACAGGTCGTTGCGGGCGAGGATGGCCACCTTCTTCACCGCGGGCACCTTCGCCTTCACGATGTCCGAGAGGGGCTCGGTGAGGGTCGGGTTCGGCGTGAAGGTGCCGAACAGGAACCGGTAGCCCTGGTTGTAGACCTCCTCGGAGGAGGCGGTCGCCGCCAGGGTTGGGATGGCGTACTTCTCGCTGACGCCGCTCGCCGCCTTGGTGGCGCCGGAGCCGAACGGCGAGAAGAGGAAGTTGACCTTGTCGTCGGTGATCAGCTTCTCGGCCAGCTGCACGGCCCGCGGCGTGCTTGACTGGTAGTCGTTGTAGACCAGCTCCACCCGGTACCGCTCCGCGCCGACCCTGACACCGCCCGCCCGGTTCGCGGCCTCCGCCCACAGGTCGTAGCCGCGCCTCTGCTTGAGCCCTTCCGGTGAGAGCGGGCCCGTGAGGGGTAGGGGCGCGCCCACCCGAACGGTCTTTTCCGCCGCGGCCGCGGGGTGAGCAGGGACGCCGGCGCCGAGCATGACGGTGGCGAGCAGTGCAGCGAGCATCTTCATGGTGGCGACCTCTCCTGGTGCCGGGACAGTCTCGCCGCCCGAGCAGGCGCGGCGAGCGTGCGGAGAGTACCACATCGGACCGCCCGCGGCCAGGCGCCGGAGGCCCGCAGGCGCGGAAGGGCTCGGGGCCCGTGAACGAATGGCGTGACAGGGGGGCGCTGCCACTCCGCCGGAGCTTCTTGGGGCGGGCCGGGGGAGTGGAGGGAGGCGTGGCCCCTTCGCTCCGACCAGCGGGGAGGCCGGACCGCCCACGAGGTTCAGACGATGCGGTGGGTGGTCGCGAAGGCGACGGCCTCGAGGCGGCTGTGCACCCCGAGCTTGCCGAAGAGGTTCTGGACGTGGTTGCGGACGGTCGAGGGGCTCACGCCCAGCCGCTCGGCGGCCACGCGGGTGTTGGAGCCGGCGATCAGCAGGCGGAGGATCTCCCGCTCGCGCCGGGTGAGCGTGCCCGCCTGCCGGGCGGCGGCCAGGCGCTCCTCGAGGGCCGGCTCCGCGGCCCGGGCCGGGGGCTCCGCCGGCCGCGCCACCACGCGGAAGAGGTGCACGGTGAGGGGCGGTTCACCGGGCTCCCCCTCCAGCACCAGCGTGCTCACGTTGATGCGGGCCGGCCGCCCCGCTTTCGTGCGGGCCTGCACCTCGAAGCTCTCCACCGGCGTCCCCAGGGCGACCGTCTGGCGGACCTGGCACTGGCGGCCGCACAGGGGCTCGCCGCTTGGTTGCCGGCCGGCAAGGACCTCGCAGCAGAAGCGTCCGACCGTCTCGGCCGCGGTGTGTCCGAGCAGTCGCTCCGCGGCCGCGTTCCAGAGCTGGATGCGCCCCGTCTCGTCGATGACGAACGCGCCGTCGCCGGCATTCCTCAGAGCCCGGAACAGCGCTGCGTTGCGGTCGAAGCTGCGGTCGCGGGCAGGTCTGGACAGCAGTGCTTCCGGGGACCGTGCGAAGACCCGTGCGGTTGCCATTGGTACAAACGCGCTACCGCAAGCGCGGTGCCACACGATTGTTTCGTAATAACAGGCACTTGGAAAGCGATCGAGCCGGCAACCGCGGAGTTTCTCCCAGGAAGCCTGACAAGTCTCGTCTCTCGCGAGATTACCTGTTGACTTTCCCGATCGGAAACTGTACTTTCTGCCGGACTCCAGATGCTGGGGGAGGAACGACCGATGGGCGGGGGCTCGGCAAGCGGCGTGGCCGCCGGACGAAGCTGGGCGGATCCGGCGGAGATCGATACCTTCGATCGCTTCGTGCAGGACTTCTTCGCCGGCCGGATCGACCCGGACGACTTCAAGCGCTTCCGGCTCCAGCACGGCGTGTACGGGCAGCGCCAGGCCGATGTGCAGATGCTCCGCGTGAAGATCCCCTGGGGCGGGCTCACGGCGGCGCAGCTCGAGCGCCTGGCCGAGGTCGCCGACAAGACGCCGCGCGCCCTGGGCCACGTCACCACGCGACAGAACGTCCAGTTCCACTTCGTCCCGCTCGTCGAGGTGCCGGGGCTCATGCGGTCCCTGGCCGAGGTCGGTCTCACCACCCGCGAGGCGTGCGGCAACACCGTGCGGAACGTGACCGTGGGCCACTGCGCGGGCATCTGCCCCGACGAGCCCTTCGACCCGACGCCGTACGCGGAGGCGGTCGCCCGCTTCCTGCTGCGCAACCCGATGAACCAGAACCTGCCCAGGAAGTTCAAGATCGCCTTCTCGGGCTGCGGCGAGGACACGGGCCTCGGGCCCATCCACGACATCGGCCTCCGCGCCGCGGTCCGCGAGACCGCGGGAGGGCTCGTGCGCGGCTTCACCATCGTGCTCGGCGGCGGGCTCGGTCCCTCGCCCCAGCTGGCCGAGCCCCTGGAGGAGTTCACGCCCGCCGGGGACCTGCTGCCCACGGTGGCGGCCGTCGTGCGCGTCTTCGACCGGCACGGTAACCGCGACAACCGCAACCTGGCGCGGCTCAAGTTCGTGGTGCGCAAGCTCGGGATCGACGCGGTGCGCGCGCTCGTGCTGAAGGAGCGGGAGGCGCTGCGCCTGACGGCCAGGTTCCCGGCGGTCGAGGTCTGGGAGGAGCGGCCGCCGGCCGCGCGTCCGGCCGGTGGCCTGCCGGCGCCGACGGCCGACCCCGCCTACCGGCGGTGGCACGCCACCAGCGTGCTCGCCCAGAAGCAGGCGGGCTGGGCGGCGGTGCACGTCCGGCTGGTCCGGGGCGACGCCACGGCCGACCAGTTCAGGGCGCTGGCCCGGATCGCGCGGGACTTCGGCGACGGCACCGTGCGCACCACCAACCAGCAGAACGTCGTGCTGCGCTGGGTGGCCACCGGCGCGCTCCCGGCCGTCCACGCCCGCCTGGCCGAGGCCGGCCTGGCCCTGCCCGGGGCCGAGCGGCTGGTCGACGTGACGTCCTGCCCGGGGGCCGACACCTGCCAGCTCGGGATCACCTCGTCGCGGGGCCTGGCCCTGGCGCTCATCGAGATGATCGAGCGCGATCTGCCCGACCTGGCCGACGAGCCCGGCGTGCGCATCAAGATCTCGGGCTGCCCCAACGCGTGCGGCCAGCACCACATCGCCGGGATCGGCCTCTTCGGCGGCGCCCGCAAGTACCACGGCGAGCAGGCGCCCGCCTACCAGCTGCTGCTGGGCGCTCGCCTGCGCGGCGCCGACTCCCGCTACGCGCTTCCGGCGGCGCGGATCCCCGCCCGACAGGTGCCGGCCGCGGTCCGGGCCCTCCTGGAGACGTACCGGCGGGAGCGCGCGTCCGGCGAAGCGTTCGACGCCTTCCTGGACCGCCTGGGCGTCCAGCGCCTGGCCGCGGTCGTGGCGCCGTGGACCGAGCTGCCGCCCCCGGCTGCGGCTCCCGAGCAGTACCTCGACTGGGGCGCCGACCAGGGCTTCAAGGTCGAGACCGGTCCCGGCGAGTGCGCCGCCTGACGGGCCCGCCGGCATGACGTCGCTCCGGGGCCGGGTCATCGCGCTGCTCGAGGGCCGCCGCGCGGTGGAGCTGGAGCGGCTGGTGACCGCGCTCGGGG
>JBBIOF010000345.1:0-3741 GCA_037443505.1 Candidatus Rokuibacteriota bacterium | reverse complement strand
CGCTGGTGCCGGTGCCGCTGGCGCCCGGGCGGCAGCGCGAGCGGGGCTTCAACCAGGCGGCGATGCTCGCCGAGCGCCTCGGGGGCGCGCTGGGGATTCCGGTGCGTCCCCGGTGGCTCGTGCGGGCCCGGCCGACGCTGCCACAGAGCGACCTCACCGCCCCGCAGCGCGCGGCGAACGTCCGCGGTGCGTTCCGGGCGGCGCCGGCGGTCGCCGGCCGGCACGTGGTGGTGGTGGACGACATCCTCACCACCGGGGCGACCGCCGCGGAGTGCGCCCGGGCGCTCAGGACGGCGGGGGCGCGGACGGTGGGTGTCCTCGTCGTCGCCCGCGCGCTGTGAGGCGGCCCGGCGTTGCCCAGCCCCCGGCGTGGCCCTATAATCGGGCATAGGCGGCAACGCGCGCAGTCCTCACAAGGAGCCCTTCCATGAGTATTCGAGTCGGCGTCAACGGCTTCGGCCGCATCGGGCGGGTCTTTTTCCGCACGGCTCTCAACGACCGGGACATCGAGGTGGTGGGTGTCAACGACCTCGCCGACGCCAGGACGCTCGCGCACCTGCTCAAGCACGATTCGGTCCACGGCGCGCTGCCGGCGGAGGTCTCGGCCAAGGACGGCGCCATCTTCGTCGACGGCCGGGAGATCCGGGTCACCGCGATCAAGGACCCCGCCAGCCTGCCGTGGAAGGACCTCGGGGTCGACGTGGTGGTGGAGTCCACGGGCGTCTTCCGCGACACCGCCACGGCCTCCAAGCACCTCCAGGCGGGAGCCCGGAAGGTGATCATCACCGCACCGGCCAAGGACCCGGACGTCACCGTGGTCCTCGGCGTGAACGAGCAGGCCTACGATCCCCGGCGCCACCGGATCATCTCGAACGCCTCATGCACCACCAACTGCCTGGCGACCACGGTGAAGGTGCTCGACGACGCGTTCGGCGTCCGACGCGGCTTCGCGTCCACCGTGCACTCGTACACCAACGACCAGCCGGTCCACGACTTCCCGCACAAGGACCTGCGGCGCGCGCGGGCGGCCGCGCTCAGCATGATCCCCACCACCACCGGGGCGGCCACGGCCGTGGGCCTGGTGCTGCCCCGGCTCAAGGGCAAGCTGGACGGCATCGCCATCCGCGTGCCCACCGCCAACGTCTCGGTGGTCGACCTGGTCGCCGAGCTGGACAGGCCGGCGTCGGTGTCGGCGGTGAACGAGGCGTTCCGGGAGGCGGCGGCCGGGCCGCTCAAGGGCATCCTCGACGCCACCGAGGAACAGCTCGTGTCGTGCGACTTCAACGGCAACCCCCACTCGTCCGTCGTGGACCTGCCGTCCACCGCCCTGATCGAGGGCAACCTGATCAAGGTGCTCGCCTGGTACGACAACGAGTGGGGCTACTCCTGCCGGGTGCGCGACCTGATCCGGTTCGTCGGCAAGACGCTCTGAACGGCGGGCCCGGGCTCCGGTGACCAAGCTCACCATCGAGCAGCTCGACCTCTCGGGCCGGCGTGTCTTCCTGCGGGCCGACCTGAACGTCCCCATCGAGAACGGCGCGGTGACCGACGATACCCGGCTGCGGGCCGTGCTGCCCACCATCCAGCACGCCCTGGCCGCGGGCGCCGCGGTGGTGCTGGCCTCGCACCTCGGCCGGCCCGGGGGCAAGCCGGCGCCGGAGTACTCGCTGGCGCCGGTGGCCCGCCGCCTGGAGTCGCTGCTGGGCCGCCCCGTGGCCCTGGCCCCCGACTGCGTCGGGCCCGAGGTGGAACGGCTCGCCCGCGCGCTGGGGCCGGGCCAGGTCCTGCTCCTGGAGAACCTCAGGTTCCACAAGGAGGAGGAGGCGAACGACGAGACGTTCGCCAGGGCCCTGGCGTCGCTGGCCGACGTGTACGTCAACGACGCCTTTGCCGCCGCCCACCGCGCGCACGCCTCCATCGCCGCCATCACGCGGTTCCTCGCGCCGGCGGCCGCGGGCCTCCTCATGCGCCGCGAGCTCGACGCGCTCACCCGGATCCTGGAGCGCCCGGACCGACCGCTGCTGGCCATCCTGGGAGGCGCCAAGGTCTCCGACAAGGTGGCGCTCGTGGAGCACCTGCTGGAGCGGGTGGACGCCCTCCTGGTGGGCGGGGGGATGGCCTTCACGTTCCTCAAGGCCCTGGGCCGCGACGTGGGGCGCTCCCTGGTGGAGCCCGACCGGCTGGACACCGCCCGCGCGGTCGTGGCGGCGGCGGAGCGCCGCCGGGTGCCGCTCGTCCTGCCGGACGACACGGTGGTCGCGGAGGGCGTGGACAGCCCGGGCGGCCGCACGGTCGAGGTGGGGGAGATCCCGCCCGACCTGATGGGCCTGGACATCGGCCCCCGGACGGTGGAGCGCTTCGCCCGGGAGATCGACCGGGCCCGCACCATCGTGTGGAACGGGCCCATGGGCGTCTTCGAGAAGCGCCCCTTCGCGGAGGGCACGCTGGCGGTGGCGCGGGCCGTGGCCGCCGGGCCGGCCTTCTCGGTGGTCGGCGGCGGCGACACGGTGGCCGCGGTGAACATGGCCGGCGTGGCCGATCGCATCGGGTACATCTCCACCGCTGGCGGGGCCTTCCTGGAGTTCCTGGAGGGCCGGAGGCTGCCCGGGGTGGAAGCGCTCACGGAGGCCCGCTGATGCGCACGCCGCTCTGTGTGGGTAACTGGAAGATGCACGGGACGCTGGCGGAGGCGCGCGCGCTGGCCGCGGCCGTGCGCGACGGGCTCAAGCGCCCCCGCGGCGTCGAGGTGGTGCTGTGCCCGCCGTTCACGGCCCTGGCCGCCGTGGCCGAGGTCCTGGGCAACGGCCCCCTCCGGCTGGGCGGCCAGAACTGCCACTGGGAGGCGTCGGGCCCCCACACCGGGGAGATCTCGCCCGTCATGCTCGCGGAGGTCGGCTGCCGCTACGTGCTGGTCGGGCACTCGGAGCGGCGGCGCGAGATGGGCGAGACCGACCAGCAGGTGAACCTGAAGGTCCAGGCGGCGCTGGCCCACGGGCTCACGCCCATCCTCTGCGTGGGCGAGACGGCCGACGAGCGGCGGCAGGGGCTGACCTTCACCACCGTGGAAGGTCAGCTCCGCGCGGGCCTGGCCGGGCTCGCGGCCGAGGCCGTCGCCCGGATCGTGCTCGCCTATGAGCCGGTGTGGGCCATCGGCACCGGCGTCAACGCGACCCCGGCCCAGGCGGCCGAGGTGCACAGCTACCTGCGCGGGCTCCTCAGCGAGCTGGGCTCCAAGGACACCGCGGGATCGATCCGCATTCTCTACGGAGGCAGCGTGAAGGCCGACAACGCGGACTCGCTGGCGGCGGAGCCGGAGATCGACGGCGTCCTCGTCGGCGGCGCGAGCCTCAACGCGCAGGGCTTCATCGCCATCGCGAAGAAGACCGCGCGGAGCGGCGCTGCCGTGAGGGGTGAATGATGTACGTCCTGCTGCTCGTGGTCCACGTGATCGCCTGCTTCGCCATCATCGGCGTGGTCCTGCTCCAGGCCGGCAAGGGGGCCGACATCGGCTCGGCCTTCGGCGGCGCCGGCAGCCAGGCGGTGTTCGGCTCCATGGGAACGCCCACGATCCTGGGCAAGATCACCACCGGGATCGCCGTCGTCTTCACCGTGACCTCGTTCACGCTCGCCCTGATGGGCGGCGAGCGCAGTGGCTCCGTCGTCCGGGAGCCGGCGCCCGCGCCGGCTGCTCCCGTCGCTCCGGCCGCCCCCGCGGCACCGGCCGCTCCGGCGGCTCGGCCG
>JBBIOF010000344.1:0-3746 GCA_037443505.1 Candidatus Rokuibacteriota bacterium | reverse complement strand
CGCCTGCTGGCCCGGCCCGGCGGGCGCGCGCGGGTCCTGGTGGTGGCCGGCGGCGCCACGCGCCAGGAGTCCGTGTGGCGCGCGCTCCAGGCCATCCCGGGGGACCCCGCCATCGTGGTGGTCCACGACGCGGTCCGTCCCTTCGTCACCCCCCGCTTGATCGACGCGGTGATCGAGGCCGCCGAGCGGACCGGTGCGGCCCTCTGCGCCCTGCCGGTCGCCGAGACCGTGAAGCGGGTGCGCGACGGCCTGGTCGAGGAGACCGTGGACCGCTCCGGCCTCTGGGCGGTCCAGACGCCGCAGGCCTTCCGCGCGGACCTGCTCCGGGAGGCGCACGACAAGGCGCGGCGCGACGGCGTCGTCGGCACCGACGACGCCATGCTCGTGGAGCGCCTGGGCCATCCCGTGCGCGTGGTGCCCGGCAGCGCCCTGAACCTGAAGATCACGACCCGCGAGGACCTGCGGCGGGCGCGCGCCTGGAGCCGGGCGTGACCCGGGTCGGGCTGGGCTTCGACCTCCACCCCCTGGTGGCGGGGCGCCCGCTCGTCCTGGGCGGCGTCACCGTGCCGGGCGACCGCGGGCTCGGCGGCCACTCCGACGCCGACGTGCTGACCCACGCGGTCGGCGAGGCCCTGCTGGGCGCGCTGGCGCTCGGGGACCTGGGCCGTCACTTCCCCGACACCGACCCGCGCTGGGCCGGCGTCTCGAGCCTGGTCCTGCTGGGCCGGGTGATGGAGCTCGTCAGCGCCCGGGGCGGGCGCCCGGTCAACGTGGACGCCACCGTGCTGGCCCAGGCGCCGCGCCTCCAGCCGTACCTCGGGGACATGGCCCGGCGCCTGGCCGAGGTCCTCGCGCTGCCGGTGGACGCCGTCAGCGTCAAGGCCAAGAGCCCGGAGGGGCTGGGGCTGCTGGGCCGGCGGGAGGGCATCGCGGCGATGGCGGTGGTCGGCGTGGAGGTGGCGGGATGAGGATCTACAACACGCTGACCCGGACGAAGGAGGACTTCGTCCCGCTCCGGCCTGGCGAGGTGCGGATGTACGTGTGCGGGGTGACGGTCTACGACCTCTGCCACGTGGGGCACGCCCGGAGCGCCATCGTGTTCGACGTGATCCAGCGTTACCTGCGCGCCAGGGGGTACCGGGTCACCTTCGTCAAGAACTTCACCGACGTGGACGACAAGATCATCGCCCGCGCCGTCGCCGAGGGCGCGGCCCCCCACGAGGTGTCCGAGCGGTACATCGCCGAGTTCCGCGCCGACATGGCCTCGATCGGCGTGGCGCCGGCCGACGTGGAGCCGAAGGCCACCGAGCACATCGGCGAGATGATCGCGCTGATCGAGCGGCTGGTCGCGCGGGGGCTCGCCTACGTCGTGGACGGCGACGTGTACTTCGAGGTCCGCCGGTTCCCCGGCTACGGGCGGCTGTCCGGCAAGAACCTGGAGGAGCTGGTAGCCGGGGCGCGCGTGGAGGTCGACGAGCGTAAGCGTGACCCGAGGGACTTCGCCCTCTGGAAGGCCGCCAAGCCGGGCGAGCCGGCCTGGCCGAGCCCCTGGGGCCACGGCCGCCCGGGCTGGCACGTCGAGTGCTCGGCGATGTCCATGAAGTACCTGGGCGAGTCGTTCGACATCCATGGCGGGGGCGAGGACCTGATCTTCCCCCACCACGAGTGCGAGATCGCCCAGTCGGAGGGGGCGACCGGGGTCCACCCCTTCGTGCGGGTCTGGATCCACAACGGCTTCGTGAACCTGGGCGCGGAGAAGATGTCCAAGTCGCTGGGCAACATCCTCACGATCCGCGAGCTGGTCAGGCGCCACCACCCGGACGCGCTCCGCCTCTGGCTGCTCAACACCCACTACCGGAACCCCATCGAGTTCTCGCCGGAGCGGCTGGTCGAGAGCGAGCGGGCCCTCGAGCGCTTCCACGCCGTCATCGCCGACGCCCTCGCGGTCCGGCCGGCCGGGTTCTTCGAGGCTCCGTGCCCGGGACGGCCGGGCGATCCGCCTCCGTGGGTGGCCCCGCTGGCCGCGCTGGAGGGCGTGGCGTCCCTCCGGGAGCAGGTGGCCCGCGCCTGCCGGACGTTCGAGGAGGCCATGGACGACGACTTCGGCACGCCGGAGGCGCGCGCCGCCCTCTTCGGGCTGGCGCGGGACCTGGAGGCCTGGCGGCGTGACGGGGGTGACGCCTCGGCCTTCGCCCAGGGCGTCCGGGCCCTGGTGGTGCTGGGACGCACGCTCGGCCTCTTCCAGCGGCTGCCGGAGGCGGCCGCCGGCCCGCCCCCGGAGGTCGCGCGTCTGGTCGTCGAGCGAGACGAGGCGAGGAGGCGGCGGGACTGGCCCCGGGCGGACCGCCTCCGGGACGAGATCCAGCGACTCGGCTGGAGCGTGGAAGACACGCCCGGCGGGGCCAGGGTCCTGCCCCGGAGGGGCTGACGTGGAGGCCGACCGGGTCTACGGGCGCAACCCGGTCCTGGCCCTGCTGCGGCAGCGCGGCCGACGGGTGGACGAGGTCGCGGTCCTGGCGGGAGCGACCGGCCCTCTGGCGGAGGTGGTGTCGGTGGCGCGCCGGGCCGGCGTCAAGGTCTCGTACCGGACGCGGGACCAGCTGACCGCCATGGCCGGCAGCCCCCACCACCAGGGAGTGGTGGCCAGGGTTGCCGCCGCCGCCTACGTGGGGCTCGAGGACCTGCTGGACGTCGCCGAGCGCAGGGGCGAGCCGGCCTTCCTGCTCGCCCTGGACCAGATCCAGGACCCGAGGAACCTGGGCGCGGTCCTCCGGAGTGCCGACGGCTTCGGAGCTCACGGCGTGATCGTCCCGAAGCGCCACCAGGTGGGGCTGACCGAGGCGGCGGCCCGGACGGCCATGGGGGCCCTCGAGTCGGTCCCGGTCGCCCGGGAGACCAACATGGTCGCCGCCATGGAACGGCTCAAGAAATCGGGTGTCTGGGTGTACGGGACGGCCCTGGCCGGGGGGGTCGTCCCCTGGAACGCAGACCTGACCGGGCCGCTCTGCCTGGTGCTGGGCAGCGAGGGCGAGGGGCTCCGGCCACTGGTGGCCAGGACGTGTGACGTCATCCTGACCATCCCCATGAGCGGCCGGGTGGGCTCCCTCAACGTGGCGGCCGCGGCCGCCGCGCTCTGCTATGAGGTGGTCCGGCAAAGGACCGTCCGGGGGTTCGGGCGCGAAACTCCTTGACTTCGTAAAGACTCGAAACTAGAGTGAAGTTTTGTCTGTGCTGGCGTAGCTCAGTGGAAGAGCAACTGCCTTGTAAGCAGTGGGCCGGGGGTTCGAATCCTCCCGCCAGCGCCAGCGTTTTCGAGGGGTTCTGATACGCATGCCGGCAGGTTCGGGGAGGTACCCAAGTGGCCAAAGGGGGCAGACTGTAAATCTGCTGGCGCACGCCTTCGGGGGTTCAAATCCTCCCCTCCCCACCACGCATTCATGCGGCCGGGGAACATTGCGCGGGAATAGCTCAGCGGTAGAGCGCCAGCCTTCCAAGCTGGGGGTCGCGGGTTCGAATCCCGTTTCCCGCTCCAGGATCGCGGGCGTGGAAGAGCGACGGACGGGTGAGCACGCCCATGTAGCTCAGTCGGCAGAGCGCGTCCTTGGTAAGGACGAGGTCTCCGGTTCAATCCCGGACATGGGCTCCACTCCCCCCGGGTCTGTGGACGCCGCCTTCAACGGGAGGTAGCCAGGATGGCGAAGGCGAAGTACGAGCGGACGAAGCCGCACGTGAACATCGGGACGATT
>JBBIOF010000343.1:0-3749 GCA_037443505.1 Candidatus Rokuibacteriota bacterium | reverse complement strand
GCGCTGCGGGCGCCGGCGGCGCCGGCGCTGGGCGGAGCGTGACCGGATGCCGCGCCGCTGGCGCCGGGCGGGCATGGCCCTGAGGCTCGTCGGGGCGTCCCTGCGATTCCGCGGACCCCGTGTCGTCGTGGCGTGCCTCGCGGTGACGCTCGGAGCCTCACTGCCCACCGTCATGGTCGGCCTTCAGGCCGTGCAGGGACGATTCGCGCGCGAACTCGAGACCTATGGCCCGAACCTGCTCATCGTTCCCAGGGCGGGCTCCTCCCTGGATCCGGCGGGGCTTGCCGTGCTGGATCGCGCGGTGGCGCGGGGGCAGGTGGTCACCTACGCGCCATTCGTGGTGCTCGTGGCCAGGGCCGGCGGCCGCGACGTGGCCGTGCTGGGGACCACACTGAGCACCGCTCGGACGCACGCGCCGTGGTGGCGCGTCGAGGGACGCTGGCCCGACGACGCCTCGTCGGTGATTCTGGGAGCCAACGCGGCCGCAGCGCTCGAGCGCCGCCCCGGGGACACGCTCGCGCTGCACACCCGCCACAGCAGCGCCTCGCTCCAGGTCGTGGGGCTCCTCAGGACCGGAGGTAGCGAGGACGATCAGGTCCTCGTCGAGCTCGACACCGCGAGGCGGCTGGCCGGACGCCGGGATCTGATCAGCTTCATCAGGGCGCGTGCCCGTTCCGGGGGCGAGCTCGCCGACGTCTCCCGGGCCCTCGAGGCGGCGATGCCGGACGCCGAGGTGAGGAGCTCGCTGCAGGTGGCCGCCGCGGAGGCCCGCGTGCTCGGCCGCCTCCAGCGTCTGCTGCTCCTCGTGACGGCGGGCGCCGTCGGCGCATCGGCCCTGGCGGTCTTCGCCACCGCGGCGGCCGCCGCCCTGGAGCGGGGCCGGGAGGTCGCGGTGATGAAGGCGCTGGGAGCCTCCGAGCGCTGGATTGCGGGGCTGCTCGCCGGGGAGGCACTGGCCATCGGGCTGATCGCGGGCACAGCCGGCTGCGGCCTCGGCCTCGCCATGACCCAGGCGATCGGCTGGCAGGTGTTCGGCGTGCTGATCCCTCCGAACCCCCTCGCGCTCGCGGCGAGCATGGCCGTGGCGCTGACGGTCGTCGTCGGAGCGAGCCTCGGCCCGGTCAGGCGAGCCGCCCGGCTGAGCCCGGTGGCGGTGCTTCGGGGGGACTGAAGGGAGGCGACTGACGGATGGCAGCACTGATCGTCGTGCGCGAGCTCACCAAGGAGTACCACGGCCGCAGGGTGAAGGCCCTCGACCGGGTGGACTTCGAGGTGGCCACCGGAGAGTGGGTCGCGTTGATGGGACCCTCCGGGTCGGGCAAGACCACCCTGCTCAACCTGATCGCCGGTCTCGACACGCCGACGTCCGGCGAGGTCGTCGTCGACGGCATCGCCGTTCACGCCCTCGGCGAAGCCGAGCGGGCGCGGTTCAGGCGCGACACCGTGGGGGTCGTCTTCCAGCACGTCCACCTCATCCCGTACCTCTCGGCGGTGGAGAACGTCATGCTCGCCCAGTACTTCCACAGCATGGCCGACGAGGCCGAGGCGGCGGAGGCCCTCGCCCGCGTCGGGCTCGGCGACCGCCTGCACCATCGGCCGACCGAGCTCTCGGGGGGCGAGCAGCAGCGCGTCGCGATCGCCCGCGCCCTGATCAACCAGCCCAGGCTGATCCTCGCCGACGAGCCGACCGGCAGCCTCGACGCCGAGAACGGAGCGGTCGTGCTCGAGGCGCTGCAGAAGCTCCACGCGCGGGGCCAGACGATCCTGCTCGTCACCCACGATCCTCGCGTGGGCGCGCTGGCGGATCGGAGGGTCTGGCTCGACCATGGCCGCGTCGTGGGCGCGGACACACGGTGAGGGCCTCCGCCGTGGCAGGACGCCGTCAGCTGTGCGGCGTCGCCTTCGCCGTGCTCACGAGCGTCGCCTGGCCCGCCGTCAGCCTCGCGTACCGGCCGTTCACGACGGAGGATGCCGGGGTCGCCGGCAAGGGCGTCGCGCAGCTCGAGCTGAGCTGGGACCATCTGCGGTGGCGGAACGGCGACGAGGAGCACCTGCTTCTCGCGGCCGCGATCTACGGGCTCACGGATCGGCTCGAGCTCTCCCTGGAGATCCCGCACCTGATCCGCGACCCGGCGGACGACGACAGCCACGCGGGCATCGCGGACGTCAGTCTCGTCGGCAAGTACCTCCTCCTCCGGGAGACGGAGACGCGGCCGGCGCTCGCGGTCAAGGGCGTCGTCAAGACGAACAGCGGGAACGCGGAGCAGGGGCTCGGCTCGGGTGACTGGGATGTCGGAGGCGCCGTGGCGGTGTCGAAGACCCTCGGGCGCCTGGCGTTGCACGCCATGCTGGGCTATACCGTCGTTGGCGACGGCGGGAACGACGACGTCAGGAACATCGCCCTCTACGGGGTGGCGGCCGACTACCGCGTGACCGGCGCGTTCCACCTCGTCGCCGAGGTGGCCGGGAACCAGCACCCAGACCGGACCGTGCGCACCGATCCGGTGTCGGTCCTCGTGGGCGTCACGTACGCGCTGCTGGAGAGCTGGGTCATCGACGCGGGTGTACGGCGGGGCGTGACCCGCTCGGCGCCGGCGTGGGACGTGTTCACGGGCCTGTCGCTGAGCTTCTGATCACGCCCTGGCGCCCGCACCGGCGGGGGCTCGGCGCCCACGCGTGAAGCCCGGTCTTGACATTTGCGCCGTCCGCCCCTATGGTCCTGCGCAAACGATTGCGCGAAGGGAAGCGCGGGAAGCGTCCAGTGCGCGGGACCACCCTGAAGGAGATCGCCCAGCGGGTCGGGACGGCGCCGTCCACCGTCTCGCGCGCCCTGAACGGCCTGCCCGGCGTGGGCGCCGCCACGCGCGCGCGCATCCTGCGGCTGGTCCGGCGCTGCGGCTACGTGCCCAACCCGATGGCGCGCTCGCTCGTCGGCAAGCCCAGCACCATCCTGGACGTCATCGTGCCCCGGTCGGCGGCGTACGCCCTGACGCACCCGGCCTACGGCGAGGTGCTGCGGGGCGCGGGAATCGAGGCGGAGCGCCGCGGCTACCACCTCCTCCTGTCCTTCGCGCCGGCCGCCTACGGGGAGCGGGTGGAGCAGGGGATCGCCGGCGGCGTGCTGCTGGTCTTCAACCGCGCGGACGATCCCGGCATTGCGGCGCTGCTGGGCCGCGGGGTGCCGGTCGTGGCGCTGCCCGGCGTGGCCCACCGGACGGACCTGCCCGCCGTGAGGAGCGACGACGTCGAGGCGGGCCGCATCGCCGGCCGGCACCTGGTCGAGCTCGGCCATCGCCGGATCGGGATGATCGTGGGTCCCAGGAACTCGCGCTACGGCGCCGACCGGCTGGCGGGGCTGCAGCGCGCCCTCCGGGAGGCCGGCCTCGCCCTGGACCGTCGCCTGACGCGCACCAGCGACTTCACGTGCGAGGAGGGGTACCGGGCGGCCCGCTCGCTGATGGCGGAGCCCGAGCCCCCGACGGCGATCGTCTGCGTGGACGACCCCACCGCCGTGGGGGCCTGCTGGGGCTGCCTCGCCGCGGGCGTGCGGATCCCGGGGGACGTGTCCCTGGTCGGCTTCGGCGGCACGAAGGAGGCGACGCTGACGACGCCGCCGCTGACGACGGTGAGCATCGACTACCCGGAGCTGGGTCGGCGGGCCGTCGACCTCCTGGTCCGCCTGGTGGAGCGGCAGCCGGCGAGCGCGCCGCCTCCGCTCGCGGTCCGGCTGGACGTGCGGGGCAGCACGG
>JBBIOF010000342.1:0-3750 GCA_037443505.1 Candidatus Rokuibacteriota bacterium | reverse complement strand
TCTCCACGATTATCACGCCGGCACCCGACAGGGGTAGAAATGCAGCGAGCCGGTCCTCCTGGCGCCGTTCGCTGCGGCGCAGAGCGCGCTCGAGATCGGCTGCGGCACCGCCCACTTCACCCGCTGGCTCGCCCGGCGCGTGCCCCACGTGGTCGGGCTGGACCGCTGGAGCCTGGGCGCGCTCTCCCGCCGATGGGGTCGCGATCGACGGGATCGCTGACCGCATCCATCCACGAGGGGTGAGCGGTTCCGGCCGGCGGCCCGTTCACCGAGGCGCGTCGAGCCAGGCGGTGCCCGGGGTCAGGGCGATCGCGGGGGGACCCGCGCCAGGGCGGCGCGGAGGCTGTCGAGCGTCACCGGCTTGGCGATCACGACGTCCACGGGCCCGTCGGCGTCGGGCGGCCCGGGGGGCTGGTCTCCCCAGCCGGTGAGGAACCCCACGGGGAGGTGGGGCCAGCGCGCCCTGACCGCGCGCGCCACCTCATGCCCGTTCATCTCCGGCATGCCCAGATCGGTCAGGACCAGGTCGACGGTCGTCCCGGCCTCGAGGGCCGCCAGGGCCTGCCGGCCGCTGGGGCAGCGGACCACCTCGTGGCCCAGGCCGGTCAGCAGGTCGCCCATGACCTCGAGGACCTCGGGATCGTCGTCGACGAGCAGGATGCGCCGCGGGCGCACCGCCTCGCCTCCGGGGGCGGGCGCGGCGGGCGGGGAGGCCGCCGCCGCGACGGGCAGCCGGAGGGTGACGGTGGTGCCCTGGCCCGGCGCGCTGGTGAGGGTGAGGTCCCCGCCATGCGTCCGGACGATGCCGTGGCTGACGCTCAGGCCGAGGCCGGTGGCGTGGGGGCCCTTCGTCGTGAAGAAGGGCTCCAGGGCCCGGCGGCAGACCTCCTCGGTCATGCCCACGCCGTTGTCGGAGACGGTGCAGCAGACCTGCCCCTCCTCGGCCCAGGTCGCGATCCTGATGGTGCCGCCGGCCGGCAGCGCCTCCACCGCGTTCAGCAGGAGGTTGACGAGGACCTCGCGGAGGGCCGCGGGATCGCCGGCCACCGGGGGAATGGGGCCCGGCTCCAGGCGGACCTCGAGCCGGATCCCGGCGGCCTCGGCCTGGTCCCGCCAGCGCGGCTGGGTCATCTCCACGACCTCCGCCGCCAGGGCGTTGAGGTCCACCGGGACGCGGCCGGCGGCGGGCCGGGTGCGGCTGAAGGTCTGGATCCGGCGCACGACGTCGGCGGCGTCGCGTCCCGCCCGCTCCACGATGTCCAGGGCGCGCAGGATGGCGGGGTCCTGGACGCGGCGCTGCAGGATCTGGGTCCGGCCGAGGACGACCGTGAGCAGGTTGTTGAGGTGGTGGGCGGCTCCGGCGGCCAGCTGGCCGAGCGCCCGGAGCGTCTCGGCGCGCACCAGGCGGTCCTGGGCGGTCTGCAGGTCGTCGAGCGCCTGCCGGAGGCTCTGCACCAGGCGGGCGTTGTCGATGGCCACGGCGGCGTCCGCGCAGAGGGTGGCGAGCGCGGTCTCGTCGTCGGCCGTGAACCCTCCGGGCTTGTCCGCCAGGCACAGGGCTCCCAGGAGCTCGTCCTGCCGTCGGATGGGCGCGCCCACCAGGCTGGCCTCCGGCGGGCACGGGGTGGGGGCGTCCGCCGGGGCGGGGCGGCACGCCGGCACCGGCGTCCGCACGACCCGGCCCTCGCGGGCGATCTCGGCGAGCAGGCGGCGGATTTCGGGTGACTCCTCGAGTCGCGCCGGCCCGTCCGTGGGGCCGGCGGTGTAGAGCCCGCCGATCCGGCCGTCGGCCTGGAACACGGCCAGCGCTCCCTCGCGGGCGCCGAGCAGCTCGCGGGCGGCCTCGACGAGCCGCTGGAGGCAGCGGGCGGGGTCGTGCTCGGCGCTCACGGTGCGGGCGACATCGTGGAGGAGCAGGAGCTGACGGTTCCGCTCCGCCAGGTCCGCGGCCCGCGCGCGGGCCTCGTCGTACAGCCGGGCGTTGTCGAGCGCCAGTGCGGCCTGGTCGGCGAACGTCTGGACGACGTGAAGTTCCTCTTCGTCGAACCGCCGGCCCTCGCGGTCGCCGGCCGCCAGCGCGCCGATCACGGCGCCGCGGACGAGGAGCGGCACGACCACGACCGCCCGGTAGGGGGCCTGCTCGACGCGGGCGCGCTGGTCCGCGGTGAGCGCCACGCGGGGATCCGCCAGGAGGTTGGGCGTCGTCACGGGGCGCCCCTGCTGCAGGGCGAGCCCGACCACACCGGTCCCGCGGGGAAATCGGAGGCCGTGGGGGGGCTGCGGGCCGAGGTCCCCGGAGACCACGACGGAGACCGCATCGCCGGACTCGGGATCCAGGCGGAAGAGCGTGGCGGCCGTGGCGCCGAGCAGCGACCGCAAGGCGTCGACGATGGCCTGGGCGGCGCGCGCGGGGTCGAGCGATTGCCCGATGAGCCGGCCGGTGCCGACCAGGCTCTCGGCCGCCTGCCGGCGCCGCCTGGCTTCCTCGTACAGGCGCGCGTTCTTGAGGGCGACCGCCGCCGGCGCGGCGAGGGTCTGCGCCAGCGCCACGTCGGGGGGTGAAAACTCCCGCGGGCTCCGGCTCATCACCGCCAGGATGCCGGTGACGGCGCCCTCCAGCAGCAGCGGCACGCCCAGGAAGGCCACGAGCCCCTCGGCGCGCATCCACTCGCGGTTCCTGACGCGCGGGTCGGCGGCGAGGTCGGCGACCACGAGGGGGATCCGGTGCGCCGTGATCCAGCCCACGAGACCTTCGCCCGCACGAAGCTCGTGCAGGGAACGTCCGGCGTCCGTCAGGGTGCCCGCCTGCGCCGCGAGCCGGTACTCGTCGGTGGCCGCATCCCGGAGCCAGATCCTGACGACATCCACCCGGAGGTGCGTGCGCGCCAGTTCCGCCAGGCGGTGCAGGACGTCGGGCAGCTCGAGGCTCTCGGTCAGGAGCCGGCCGGCCTCGTTGAGGAGCACGTGCTCGGCCAGGCGGGCCTCGAGAGTCCGCCGCGCCTCCGCCAGGGCCCGGGCCGTGTCGCTGAACGCCCGGGCCAGCTCGCCCACCTCGTCGGTGGAGCGGACCGCGACCTGGACCGGCTCGCCGAGCCTGAGCTTGCGCGTGGCCACGACGAGGTCCCCGAGAGGGCGCCAGACGCGCCGGGCGATGACGAAGCCGACGGCCGCCGACGCGGCGAGCACCGCCGCGAGCGGCAGGACCACGGCGAGGGCCTCGCGGCGGACCCAGGCGTCGATGGCGGCCCGCGGGACTGCCGCGGACACCCTCCAGCCGGTGCCGGGGACCGGCGCCTCCGCCGCGAGCCAGGCGTCCGGAGGACGGGGCGCCAGGGCCTGTCCGATGGCGCGGACATCGACGGGCGCGGTGGAGAGTACTCGCCCCGCCTCGTCGACGACGGTGAGGACCATGCCCTCACCCATGGCCACCGACGCGAACAGGCGGTGCAGGCGGCTGAGCGCGAGGGCGGCAGCGACGACGGCGGTCGGCGGGCCCTCCCCGCCCCGGACCGGGACCGCGACGACCACGACGTCCTGGCCGGTGATCCGGCCGACCTGGTGGCCGCCGACCGCCGGGGCGCCGGTCGCCATGACCCGGCGGAACCACGGGCGATCCGTCACCGTGACCGCGGGGTCGGGGGGCGGCACCGCGGAGGCGAGGAGCCGGCCGTCGGCGCCGACGACGATCACGTTCTGGAGCTCCGCGTGCTCCGCCATGACGTCGCGCAGGCCGGCCGCCACCCTGGGGGC
>JBBIOF010000341.1:1284-3762 GCA_037443505.1 Candidatus Rokuibacteriota bacterium | reverse complement strand
AAGAGTTGGCGGATTTTGTAACGACCGGGGGTCGTGATACAAGACCGTCCTCTGCATCGGATCCAGCGACACGCGGAGGTGGCCATGAGCGAGCACGGGCGCGCAGAGGTGACGCGGCGCGGACTCCTGGTCGGGGCCGGGGCGGCGGGCCTCGGGTCGACGCTGCCGCTGACGTCCGCCGGGGCGGAGACGGACCCGGTCCTCGCCGGGAGGCCGCTGGTCCGGTACCCGGAGAAGACGGACCTCATCCTGCTGACGGCGCGTCCTCCCCAGCTCGAGACCCCCATGCGCTACTTCGACCGGGCCATCACGCCCAACGAGGCGTTCTTTCGTCACGTGGACCGGTCGCTGTCGCTCTCCATGGACGACCTCCGGACGAAGTTCCCCAGGGCCTCCGTCACGGCCGTGGCGCAGTGCTCCGGCAACAGCCGGGGCCGGTTCGCCCCGCGGGTCCTGGGCGGGCAGTGGCCTACGAGATGAACGGACAGCGGCTGCCGATGCTCAACGGCTTCCCGGCCCGCCTGGTGGTGCCCGGATGGTCCGCGACAGGACGCGCGGGTACGGTCCGGCCAGGTGACGCCGGGCCGTCAGCCCAGCCGTCCGATCACCGCCCGGCAGCGCTCCAGGAGCGGCGCCATCGCGAGCTCCTCGGCGATGGCCTGGGCCTCGTCCAGCCACCGCGCCGCCTCCCCGCGGTCGCTCCGGCGGAGCGCCAGCTCCGCGCCCAGGAGCCTCGCCCATCCCTCCACGCCGCGCTCGCCCTGCCGCTCCGCGAACTCGAGGCAGGCGCCCAGCGCCTCCTCGGCCCGCCCGAGATCGCCGAGGTCGAGGTAGGCCCTCGACCGCCAGAGGTGCTTGGCGGAGCGCGCCACCGAGACGCCCGCCTTCTCCTGGAGCGCGATGGACTCGTCCAGCGCGGCCAGCGCCTCGGCGGGGCGGCCGGCCAGGACATAGGCCTGCCCCAGGTGCCTGAGGGAGTTCACGAGCTGGCCGAGGAAGTCCTTCTGGCGGCAGACGGTCGCGGCGCGCTCCAGCACCTCCACGGCCTCGGCCGCGCGGCCGGCGGCGGCCAGCACCGCGCCGTGGGCGGCGGCCACGACCATCTGGCTGTAGAGGTGGTTGGCGGCGTCCGCCACGCGGCGCCCCTGCTCGATCATGCGGAGCGCGCCGTGCACGTCGCCGAGATATGCCAGGCACTCGGCGGCGTACGCGCAGGCGCCCGAGTAGGGGATGCCCGACAGGCCGAAGCGCTCGGTCGCCCTCGCGCCCTCCAGTCGGTCGAGCAGGTCGCGGGCCGTCCGCAACGCTTCCTGGTACCGCCCCAGGGCCGCCTGGGCGTGGATGCTGTAGAAGAGGCCGGTGACCAGGAGCCCGAGATTGTCTCGCGCCCGGGCGCGCTCCAGGCAGCGCGCGGCGTAGTCGAGCGCCTGGTCCTGCTCGCCCCGCGCCCAGTGGTACTGCACGAGGAAGGCCCAGATCGTGTCCAGGCTGGTGCTGTCGCCGTGCCGCACGGCCAGCGCCTCGGCCTCGCGGAGCAGCGCGGCGAGCCGTTCGGGCTGGCCGCCCCGCCACAGGGGCGCCCGCATGGCCAGGCGCACCTCGATGCCGGCGCGGGCGGTCTCGTCCGTCTCCGGCAGGTGGCGGAGGGCCTCCAGCGCCGTCTCGTAGAACTCCACCGCCCGCTCGTCCACGCACAGCGCGGCCGCCCGCTCGGCCGCGTCCCGCGCGTAGCGGAGCACGCGGTCCCAGACCTCACCCCGCCGGAAGTGGTAGACCAGCTCCTCGACGTGCTCGTCCAGCCGGCCGGCGTGGAGGTCCTCGATGGCCTGCCCGATCAGGGCGTGCAGCCGGCGGCGCTCCGCCTGCAGCAGCGAGGCGTAGGCGACGTCCTGGGTGAGCGCGTGGCGGAACACGTACTCGGGCTCGCCCAGGCCCGCCTTCTCGTAGATCAGCTCGATCCGCTTCAGCTCGCCGAGGCTGCGCTCCAGCTGCTCCTGCAGGTCGGACACCCGGCGGAGGAGCCCGAGCGCGAACTCCCGGCCGATGACCGCGGCGGTCTGGACGGTCCGCTTCTGGGAGGCGTCGAGGCGGTCCAGGCGGGCCGCGATCACGTCCTGGACCGTGTCGGGGACCGCGATGGCCGCGGCGGCCCGCGTGAGCACGCGGCGGCCGCCCTCGCTGCGCACCGCGCCTGCCTCCACCAGGGCCCGGCCGATCTCCTCCAGGAAGAAGGGATTGCCCTCGGCCTTGCGGGCGATGGTGGCGGCCAGGTCCTCGGGCAGGTCCTCCACGCCCAGGGTGACGCGCACGATGCGCACGGCGTCGGCGTCGTCCACCGGCCGCAGCGCGATCCGCCAGTAGTAGGTGCGGTCGCCGAAGGGCTGCTGGTAGACGGGACGGTAGGTCACGATCAGCAGCACGGCCATGCCGGCCAGGCTCTCCGCGAGGGACCGGAGCAGGTCCTCGGACGCGCTGTCG
>JBBIOF010000341.1:0-1234 GCA_037443505.1 Candidatus Rokuibacteriota bacterium | reverse complement strand
GCCCCCGGGCCGCCGACGGCCCCCGGCCGCGGTGAGCCGCGCGACCGCGGCCACGACCCGCGCGCGCCGCTCCGCCGGGTCCATGGCGGTCACGGCCGGGTCGCCCGGGTCCACCGAGAGGAGGTAGCGCAGGTAGGGAGCCGCCCCGCGCGCCTCGTCGCCCAGCGCGGCGATCCCGCGCTCGACCTTGGCCGCGACCTCGGCCTCGTCGTCGTGGTCCTCGATCCGGAAGTTCCGCCGGAGCATCTCCACCACGGGCAGGAACGGGATGGACTGGCCGAAGGAGATGCAGTTGCCCTCGATCCAGGTCACCTGGCCTGCCACCTGCTCGCGGAACTCCAGCAGCAGGCGGGACTTGCCGATCCCCGCGTCGCCGACCACGAACACGACCTGGCCGCGACCGGCCCGGGCGGCCGCGAAGGCGCGCTGGAGGGTGCCCAGCGCGTCCTCCCGCCCCACGAAGGGCGTGAGCCCGTGGGAGACGCGGGCGGCCAGGCGCGTGACCTGTCCCCGCGCCCGGAGCAACTCCCACGCGGCCACTGGCCGGGCGCGGTTCCTCACGGTGAACGTCCCCAGCTGGCGCAGCTCGAAGTAGGGCCCGACCAGCCGCTCGGTGGCCTCGGCCATCACGATTCGGCCCGGCTCGGCCAGCTGGAGCATGCGGGCGGCGGTGTTGGTGGTGTCGCCCACCGCCGTGTAGTCCATGCGCAGGTTGTCGCCGATGGCACCCACCACGACCGGGCCCGTGTTGAGCCCCATCCGGACGAGGAAGTCGATGCCGCGGGCCTGCCGCAGCTCCTCGCGGTAGCCCCGGAGGACGGCCTGGATGCCCAGGGCCGCGTGGGCCGCCCGTCGGGCGTGGTCCTCATGGGCGATGGGCGCGCCGAACAGCGCCATGAGGCCGTCGCCCAGGAACTGGTTTACCGTGCCCTCGTAGCGGTGGATCTCGGCCAGCATCAGCTCGAAGGCGCGGTTGATCAGCGCGTGCACGTCCTCCGGGTCGAGCTGCTCGGACATCGCGGTGAAGCCCGAGACGTCGGCGAAGAGCACCGTCACCTGCTTCCGCTCGCCGCGGAGGGCGGCGCGGTCCCGGAGGATGCGCTCGGCGAGGTGCGGGGGCGTGTACGCCCGGGGCGACGCCGACCTGACGTCCCCGGTGGCCGGTGGGGACGGGAGGACCTGCGGTGACCCCGGCCGGCCGGGGGCGGCCGGCGCCGCGCCGGCGAGGGAGGCG
>JBBIOF010000340.1:0-3777 GCA_037443505.1 Candidatus Rokuibacteriota bacterium | reverse complement strand
ATCGGAGCATAGGTGCGACGGGTTACGAACCCACACGATTTCCTGAAGAGCCAGAAAATTGGGACCCGGCTGGGCCATTTGCTCCAGCGCGAGCCGAGCTCGCTCAGGCGGGAGGAATCAGGGAGTCGGGGAGGGTTGGTGCCGAAGGGGGGACTCGAACCCCCACGGGTTGCCCCACACGCCCCTCAAACGTGCGCGTCTGCCAGTTCCGCCACTTCGGCGTCCGGAAGGACGGAAAGCAAGTATACCGTCAACGCCGCCGGGCGACAAACCGCCCGGGGGCCTGCCGCAGCCGGGGGTCGAGCGCGTCGCGGATCCCCTCGCCCAGCAGGTTGTAGGCCAGGACCGTGACCAGGATCGCCAGGCCCGGGTAGAGGGACAGCCACCAGGCGATCTCGATGGCGTCCCGCCCGTCGTTCAGGATGTTGCCCCACGTGGCGAACGGGGGCTGGACGCCGATGCCGAGGAAGGACAGGCCCGACTCCGTGAGGATGGCCGCCGGGATCCCGAGCGTCATCGCCACCAGCACGGGCGCCATGGCGTTGGGCAGGATGTGGCGCCACACCACCCGGAACCCGCTGGCGCCGATGGAGTGCGACCACAGCACGAACTCCCGCTCCTTGAGGCTCAGGAACTCGGCCCGGACGAGCCGCGTGACCCCCATCCATCCCGTGAGCCCGATCACGGCCATGATGGTCCAGATGGACGGGGTGAGGAAGGCCAGGATCGCGAGGAGGAGGAAGAACCGGGGGAACACCAGCATCAGGTCCACCAGCCGCATGATGAGGGCGTCGGCCAGGCCGGCGTTGTAGCCGGCCAGCGAGCCCAGCACGATGCCGATGGCCGTGGCGATCCCCACCGAGACGAAGCCCACGGCCAGGGACACGCGCGCGCCGAACAGCATCCGCGACAGGACGTCGCGCCCCAGCTGGTCGGTGCCCAGCGGGTGGGCGCGGGACGGCGGCTCCAGGATGCGCGTGACGTCGGGGCGGTTGGGGTCCATGGGCGCCACGACGGGCGCCAGCAGGGCCAGTGCGGCCAGGTGCAGCACCACGACGCCCCCGACCACGGCCAGGCGGTTGGCGGCGAACGCGCGCCAGAACCCGCCCACGGCTCAGCGCCCCCGCCGGCCCGCCAGGCGGATGCGCGGGTCCACCAGGCCGTAGGCGACGTCGGCCGCCAGGTTGGCCAGCAGCGTCAGCGCCGCCACGATCACCAGGTTGCCCATGATGACGGGGTAGTCGCGCTGGAACACCGCCTGCACCATGAGCTGGCCCATGCCGGGGATGGCGAAGATGGATTCCACGATGACGCTGCCGCCGATGAGGCCCGGCAGCGAGAGCCCCAGGATGGTGACCACGGGCAGCAGCGCGTTCCGGAGGGCGTGCTTGCCGATCACCACCGTCTCCGACAGGCCCTTGGCGCGGGCGGACTGGATGTAGTCCTGCCGGACGACCTCGAGCATGCTCTGCCGGATGTACCGGGAGAACCCCGCCAGGCCGCCCGTGGTGGCCACCAGGACGGGCAGGACCAGGTGGCTCACGACGTCCCACTGCTGCCGCCAGAAGCTCAGGTACTCCCAGTTGAGCGAGCGGAGCCCGGAGATGGGCAGCCATCCCAGCTGGACGCCGAAGAGGATCATCAGGAGCAGGGCCAGCCAGAAGTCCGGGGTGGCGAATCCCACGAACACCAGCACCGTGGTCACCTTGTCGAAGAGCGAGTACTGGCGGGTGGCGCTCACCACGCCCACCGGAATGGCCAGGGCCAGGATGAGCGTCATCTCGATCACGTTGAGCATGAGCGTGACGGGGAGCCGCTCGCCGATCTTGTCCAGCACCGGCCGGCCGTCCGGTGCGAAGGAGCGGCCGAAGTCCAGCCGGACCACGCGGGTGAGCCAGTTCCAGTACTGGACCGGGATGGGCCGGTCGAGGCCGTAGAGCTCGCGGAGCATCTGGCGCGCCTGGGCCGTGGACTCCACGCTCATCTCGCCCGTCTGCAGCTCCACCGGGTCGCCGGGCGCCAGGTGGAGCACCAGGAACGAGACGAAGGTGATGCCCACCAGGAGCGGCACGGCCAGGACGAGCCGGCGCAGGGCGTACCAGAGCATGGCCGGCTATTCTACCCGGCCGCTCAGCCCGCGGTGTAGCGCTGCAGCTCGCGGGGGACGAACCACTCGGTGAAGTTGAACCGGATGCCGTTGGGCGACGCGTCGATGTTGTGGACCCGGGAGGACACCGCCGGCAGCGCGTCGCGGAAGTAGAGGAACACGATGGGCTGGTCCTCGGCCAGCACCTCCTGGAGCCGGTCGTAGGCCCGCTTGCGCTCGGCGTCCACGCAGGTGGTCCGCCCCCGCTCGAGCAGCGCGTCCACCTCGGGATTGGCGTAGGAGATGTGGTTCAGCTCGTCGGGTGCCGTCTTGGACGAGTGCCAGATCTCGTACTGGTCGGGGTCCAGCCCGATGCCCCAGCCCAGGATGATGGCCTCGAAGCGCCGCTTGCGGATGTACTCCTTGATGAAGGACGACCACTCCAGTGTCCGGATCTCGACGCCCACGCCGATCTCCCGCAGGGAGGCCTGGATGATCTCGGCGACCTTCCGCCGCTCGTCGTTGCCCTGGTTGGTCATGAGCGTGAACGTGAAGGGCTGGCCGTCCTTCACCAGCAGGCCGTCGCCGTTGCGCTCCTTCCAGCCCGCCTCGGCCAGGAGGCGCCGGGCCCGCTCCGGGTCGTAGGGGTAGGTCCGGACGTCGGGCCTGTACACCCAGGCCCCCGGCTTGTACGGGCCGGTCGCCTCGCGCCCCAGTCCCAGGAGCACGCCCTCGATGAGCTGCCGCTTGTCGATGGCGTGCGCGAAGGCGTGGCGCACCCGGCGGTCGGCGAAGCGGGGATCCTTCAGGTTGAAGCCGAAGTAGGTGTACGCGTTGGACGGGTACCGGAACTTGTGGAACGCCCTGCGGAACGCCGGGTACTCGGTCTGCCGCCTGTACTGGAGTGCCGTGAGGTTGGCCACGTCCACGCCCCCGGCCTTCGCCTCCATGAAGATGGTCGCCTGGCTGGGGATGATCCGGTAGACGACCCGGGAGATGTAGGGACGCCCCTCGAAGTAGTCGGGGTTGGCGGTCAGCACGACCTTCTCGCCCGCCTTGATCTCGCGGAACCGGTAGGGGCCGGTGCCCACCGGGTCGCGCCAGTTCTGGGGCGCCTCCCGCAGGCGGCCCTGGCGGACCCAGGGCTCCAGGACGTGCCGCGGGAGGATCCAGACGCCCCAGCTGTGCAGGGCCTTGGCGAAGGGCCGCCGGTAGCGGACGCGCACCGTGTGCGGGTCCGGCGCCTCGATGGACTCCACCGCCAGGAAGTCCTCCCGGTAGGCGGTGGGTGTCCGCGGGTTCACCATGGTCTCGTAGGTGAACAGGACGTCGTCGGCCGTGAACGGACGTCCGTCGTGCCAGCGGACGCCCCGGCGCAGCCGGAACGTCAGGTCACGGCAGTCGGGGCTCAGCGTCCAGGACTCGGCCAGCTCCCCCACGATCCTGAGGTCGCGGTCGCGCCTCACCAGCCCGCTGTAGATGAGCCCCGCCACCTCGAACGAGGCCGCGTCGCTCAGGATGTTCGGGATCAGCCCCGAGACGTTCCCGGTCAGCGCCTCGATGAGGGTGTCCCCGTAGGCCGGCTTCGCCTGCCGCGGGGGGGCCGGCTCGCCCGGCGCGCTGCCGACCTCACTGCCGCAGCCGGCGACGGCGGCGGTGAGCAGCAGGAGCGCGGGGAGCGCGGCTCTCAC
>JBBIOF010000339.1:0-3782 GCA_037443505.1 Candidatus Rokuibacteriota bacterium | reverse complement strand
GGCGGGGAGCCGCTGGACGCCGTGCAGCGCCGGGTGCTCGCGGCCATGGAGCGGATCGCGGCCGCCCACCCCGACGGCCAGGACGTCCTGGTGGTCGCCCACGGGGGCGTCATCAGCGTGTACGCCTGCCACCTCCTGGGCTGCTCCCTCAACGCGCTCTGGCGGCTCCGGGTGGACAACGCCTCGCTCACCATCGCGGCGCCGCCGCGCCTGGTGTCCCTCAACGACACCGCGCACCTCGACGGCCCCCTGCGCCCGATGCACGCCGTGCGTCCCGCCTGGCCCGCGCAGGCCGGGCAGGAGGGGGGCGCGCCGGCGACCCCGCCCGCGCCATGATGGTCCTGCTCGCGCTCTTCGGCGGGATGGCACTGCTCCTGTACGGCATCCGGCTGAGCGGTGAAAGCCTCCAGCGCGCGGCGGGCGGCCGCCTCCGCCACCTGCTCACCGGCATGGCCCGGAGCCGGCTGCTGGCCGTGCTCTCGGGGGCCGGCGTCACGGCCATCATCCAGTCCTCGGCGGCCACGACGCTCATGCTGATCGGCTTCGTCTCGGCGGGCCTCATGGGCTTCCGGCAGACGCTCGGGGTGATCCTGGGGGCGGACATCGGCACGACTGTCACCGTCCAGCTCATCGCCTTCCGCGTCACCGACTACGCGCTGCTCCTGGTGGGCCTGGGCTTCACCGTCACCTTCCTGGCCGGGCGCCGGGTGGTGAAGGACGTGGGCCAGGCCGTGCTCGGCTTCGGGCTCGTCTACCTCGGCCTCAAGGTGATCCTGGACGGCGTCGCGCCGGTCCGTGGCAACCCCCTGGCGGTCCAGGTCCTCACCTCCATCGCCGCGAGTCCGGTCCTGGCCACCCTGGCGGGCGCGGCGCTCAGCGCCGTGGTCACGTCGTCGGCCGCCACGATCGGTCTGACCCTGGCGCTCGCCCACCAGGGGCTGCTGGACCTGGGCGGGGCGGTGGCGATCGTCCTCGGCGCCAACGTGGGCACCTGCGCGACCGCGCTCATGGCCTCCATCGGGTCCAGCGCCGAGGCCAAGCGGGTGGCCGTGGCCCACATCGGGTTCAAGCTGCTGGGGGTCGCGCTGGTCCTGCCCCTGCTCGGGCCCTTCACCGCGCTGGTGGCGGCCACCGCCGGGGACCCGGCCCGCCAGATCGCCAACGCCCACACCTTCTTCAACGTGGGGATCAGCCTGGCGTTCCTGCCGTTCGCGCCGCTGGCGGCCCGCGCCATCGAGGCCCTGGTCCCGCCGGACCAGCCCGGCGAGAATCCCTTCAAGACCCGGTACCTGGACGAGCGCGCCCTGAACCAGCCGGCCCTGGCCCTGGGCCAGGCCACGCGCGAGGCCCTCCGCATGGCCGACGTGGTCCAGGGGATGCTCCGCGACGTCGTCCCCGTCTTCCAGCGCGACGACCAGGAGCTGCTGGAGGACGTGGAGCGGCGGGACGACCAGGTGGACTTCCTCGAGCGGGAGATCAAGCTCTTCCTCACCCGGCTGGGCCGCGAGGCCATGGGTCCCGACCTGTCGCGGCGCGAGATCGGCCTGATCTCCTTCATCGGCAACCTGGAGAACGTGGGCGACATCATCGACAAGAACCTGATGGAGCTGGCCCGCAAGAAGCTCTACCACGCGCGGCGCTTCTCGGAGGCCGGCTGGGCGGAGATCGTGGAGTTCCACGGCCTGGTGTCCAAGAACCTCGAGTCGGCCATCGCCGCCTTCGCGGCCAACGACCGCGGTCTCGCCCAGCAGGTGCTGGACCAGCGGCCCCTCATGCGCCAGCGCGAGCGCGAGCTCCGCGAGTCGCACCTGGAGCGGCTCCGGGCCGGCCTGGCGGAATCGCTGGAGACGTCGGAGATCCACCTGGACATCCTGACCAACCTCAAGCGCATTTCCTCGCACGTGTCGGCGCTGGTGTTCCCGATCCTCGAGGAGGTGTAAGGTGAAGAAGATCGAGGCGGTCATCAAGCCCTTCAAGCTGGACGACGTCAAGGAGGCCCTGACCGAGATCGGCGTCATCGGCATGACGGTCACCGAGGTCCGCGGGTTCGGTCGCCAGAAGGGCCACACGGAGCTGTACCGCGGCTCGGAGTACACCGTGGACTTCCTGCCCAAGGTGAAGATCGAGGTGGTGGTGCCCGACCACCTGGCCGACAAGGTGGTCTCCACCATCGTGGGCGCCGCCAAGACGGGCTCGATCGGCGACGGCAAGGTCTTCGTCCTGCCGCTGGACGAGGCGATCCGGATCCGGACCGGCGAGACCGGAGAGTCGGCGATCTGAGCCTCGACCTGGCGGCGCTGCTCAGGACCGCCGGCCACGCCGCGGGCGAGACGCTCGCGGCGACCTTCCGGCGCCTGGGCTTCACCGACCCGCGCGCCGCCCTCGCCAACCTGGAGGCGCTCACCCCCACCCCGCGGGACGCCGAGCTGCTCACGCCGGCGTTCCCGCGCCTGCTGGCCGAGCTCGCCGCCGCCCCGGACCCCGACATGGCGCTCAACAACCTGGAGCGCTACGCCGAGGGAGTGGACCGGACCGTGCTCTTCCAGACGCTGGCGGCCCACCCGGGCGCGGCCCTCCTGCTGGCCCGGCTGTTCGGGTCGAGCCAGTTCCTGGCCGACGCCCTCCGCCGCCGGCCCAGCACGCTGGCCTGGCTGCTGGAGCCGCGGACGATGCGCCAGTGGCTCCCCGACGACCTGGAGGCGGACCTGGCGCGGGCCCTGGCCCCCTTCCCGGCGCGCGGCGCCCGGATGAACGCGCTCCGGCGCTTCCGCTACCGCCAGCTCCTCCGCATCGCGAGCCGCGACCTGCTGGGGGACGCCGACCTCACGGTGACCACGGAGGAGCTGTCGCACCTGACGGACGCGTGCCTGGGCGAGGCCTGGCGGTTCTCCGACGCCGCCCTCCGCGCGCGGTACGGCCCCCCGGTCGGGCCGGGCGGGAGCGAGACCGGCCTGGCGGTCGTGGCCATGGGCAAGCTGGGCGGGGAGGAGCTCAACTACTCCTCCGACATCGACCTCATGTTCGTCTACGGCGAGGACGGGGAGACGGAGGGTGGCCCCGACGGCCGGCTCCCCAACGGCGAGTACTTCGCGCGGCTCGCGGTGGACCTGGTGGCCTTCCTCGAGGAGGTGACGGAGGAGGGGGCGGCCTTCCGCGTGGACCTCCGGCTGCGGCCGGAGGGGCGCATGGGACCGGTGGTCCTGTCGCTGGACGGCTACGCGCGCTACCACGCGGAGCGGGCGGAGCTGTGGGAGCGGCAGGCGCTGATCACGGCGCGCGCGGCCGCGGGCGACCGCCGGGTGGGCGCACGCTTCGAGGAGCTGGCCCGCGAGGTCGCGTACCGGCCCGGCGTGGACCGCCGCGTGGTCTCCGCCATCCGCACGATGAAGCGCGAGATCGACCGCTCGCTCCGCGCCCGCGGCGGGGCCGGCGCGCCGGAGCGCGACAACGTCAAGCTGGGGCGGGGCGGCATCCGGGAGATCGAGTTCCTGGTCCAGGCGCTCCAGCTCCTCTACGGCGGCGACGACCCCTGGCTGCGCGAGCGGAGCACGCTCAAGGCGCTGTTCCGCCTCACGGAGCGCGGCTACCTGGCGCCGGACCTGGGGCGCACCCTCTCGTCCGCCTACGTGCACCTCCGGACGGTGGAGCACCGCCTGCAGATCCTGCACGAGTTCCAGACGCACACGCTGCCCCGCGACCCCGTCGCGCTGGGCCGCCTGGCCCGCCGGGTGGGCATCGCGGGCGCGCCGCGCACGGCCGCCCGGGAGTTCCGCCGCCGCCAC
>JBBIOF010000338.1:0-3786 GCA_037443505.1 Candidatus Rokuibacteriota bacterium | reverse complement strand
ATTAGCCGGCCGGGGGCCGCTTCGGGGCGGGACCGGCGTCCAGGACCTCGCGGACCTTCCGGGCGAGCCCTTCCACCGTGAACGGCTTCTGCATGTACACCGTCTCGCCGTCCAGCACCCCGTGGTGGACGACGGCGTTCTCCGTGTAGCCCGACATGTAGAGGACCTTCGTCTCGGGGTGGGTGGTGCCCAGACGGTCGGCCAGGGCGCGGCCGCTCATGTGCGGCATCACCACGTCTGTCAGGAGCAGGTGGATGGGGCCCTGGTAGCGGCCGGCGAGGAGCAGGGCCTCGCCCCCGTGGGTGGCCTCGAGGACGTTGTACCCCTGCGCCGTCAGGATGTCGCGCGCCAGGTGGCGGACCGCCTCGTCGTCCTCCACCAGGAGGATGGTCTCCAGGCCCCGTGGCATGCCGGCCGGGGCCGGCGCGGGAGGCCGGACGTCGGGCGCCTCGGACACGCGCGGCAGGTAGATCTTGAAGGTCGTGCCGCGGCCGACCTCGCTGTAGACCCAGATGTTGCCGCCGCTCTGCTTGACGATGCCGTACACCGTGGCCAGGCCGAGCCCCGTGCCCTTGCCGGGCCCCTTGGTGGTGAAGAACGGCTCGAAGATGCGCGCGAGGGTCTCGGCGTCCATGCCCCGGCCGGTGTCGCTGACGGCCAGCATGACGTGGGGCCCGGGGCGGCTGCCGACGTGCTCGCGCGCGTAGTCGGCGTCCAGGACGACGTTGGCCGTTTCCAGGGTGATGCGGCCGCCGTCGGGCATGGCGTCGCGGGCGTTGAGGGCCAGGTTCATGAGGACCTGCTCGAGCTGCCGGGGATCGGCCCTCGTCTGGCCCAGGTCGGGGTCCAGGGCGGTCACGAGCTCGACGTGGTCGCCGATCAGGCGCCGCAGCATCGGGGCCAGGTCGGCCACGACCTGGTTGAGGTTCAGCACCTTCGGCTCCAGGACCTGCTTGCGGCTGAAGGCCAGGAGCTGCCGCGTCAGGTCGGTGGCCCGCTGGGCCGTGGCGTACACGGCGTCGACGTCGCGCCGGAGGGGATCGCCGGGGCGGAGCTGCCGGAGCAGGAGCTGGGCGCGGCCCGCGATCACCGTCATCAGGTTGTTGAAGTCGTGGGCGATTCCCCCGGCGAGCTGGCCCACGGCCTGCATCTTCTGGGCCTGGACCAGCTGGTTCTGCGTCTGCGACAGCTCGTCGTAGGCGCGCCGCGCCTGCGTGTAGAGGCGGCTGTTCTCCAGCGCCACCGCCACGTGGGAGGCGAAGGCCGTCACGACGGCCACGTCCTCGGCGGTGAAGCCCCCGCGCTTGCGGGTCTGCACGCTCAGGACGCCGGCCACCTGCTCGCCGAGCGCGATGGGGACCACCAGCAGCCCGGCGCAGCCCAGCCGGCCCAGCGCCTCGCGGTGCGAGGGAATCAGCCGGGGATCGCGGCCGGGATCCGCGACGACGACGGGCTGGCCGGTGGCCGCCACCAGCCCGCTCACGCTCTCGCCGATCTTGAGGCGCGGCTCGAGCATGATGCCCCGCGCGTCGCCCCAGGTGCCGGCCACCACCAGCTCGTCGCCCTCCACGAGCCGGATCCCGGCCGAGTCCGCCCCCAGGAGCTGGGTACAGGTGGTGGCCACGGTGTGGAAGAGCGACTCCAGCGGCTGGATCCTGGCCAGTTCGCGGCTGACGTTCAGCACCGCCTGCAGGCGCGCCTCGCGGGCCCTGGCGGTCTCCAGGAGGTGGCGCTGCTCGGTGAACAGGCGCGCGTTCTCCAGGGCGATCGCCGCCTGGTCCGCGAAGGCCTGGGCGAGGCGGACCTCCTCCCGGCCGAACAGGCGCCCGGCGCGATCGCCCACGCCGAGCGCGCCGACGACCCGGTCCTGGATGGTGATGGGAACGGCGAGCACGGCGCGGTACGTGGCCCGCTCGAGCCACGCGCGCTCCTCCGGCGACAGGGTCACCCGCGGGTCCGTCAGGATGTTCGGCGTGACCACCGGGGCCCGCTCCCGCACCGCGACGCCCACGGCGCCGGTGCCGCGCGGGACCACGATGCGCCCGGGGATGGCGCGCTCGCCGCGGCCCGAGACGGCGATGGCCACGGCGTCTCCCGAGTCCGGGTCGAGCCGGTAGAGGGCCGAGACGCGGGCCTGCAGCAGGCTGGTGATGCTGTCGGCGATCCGCTGGCCCACCTCCTCGCTGTCGAGCGAGCGCGAGATCACGCGTCCCACCTCGGCCAGCGCCTCGGCCGCGCGGCGGCGGCGGTCGGTCTCGGTGAACAGGCGCGCGTTGACCACGGCGATGGCGGCCTGGCTGGCGAAGACGTCGAGGATGTCCAGCTCCTCGGGGGTGAACCGGTGGCGGTGGCGGGTGAGCAGGAGGAGGACGCCGACGAGCTGGTCGCGGCCCTGGAGCGGGATGACGACGGCCGAGACGTAGCCCTGCTCCCGCATCCACTCCGCGTTCGGCGTGCGGGGCTCGGCCAGCACGTCCTCGACCACGAGCCGCTCCTGCGTGAGGGCCACGTGGCCGGTCATGCCCTCGCCGAGCGCCAGCTCGGTCCTGGCGCCGGCGCCGCTGGGGCCCCTGGTGCCGGCCTCCGCGCGCAGCTTGAGCCAGCCGTCCTCGACGACCCAGATGCGGGCGGCGGAGTCCGGGAGGAGACCCGTGGCGGCGGTCGCGATGCGCACCAGGACATCGGACAGCTCGAGCGTGCTGGTGACCGCCCGCGCCAGCTCGGTGAGCATCGCGAACGGTGACTCCCGGGCGAGCGCTGCCGGCCGGGCGACGACGGCGTCGGCCTCGCCGGAGGCGGCTGGCTGGTGTGCGCTCGTGTCCAATGAGGGGATCCCCCCATCAGTTATCGGGAACGGGGGGTGGCGGGCCGGAGGCCCCCGTGGCCGCGGCCCGTGCCGGCTCGCCGCCGGGATCCGGCAGAATTCCGTGCGCTCCGTCCAGCCTTCACCGGGGAGCAGCGCGGAGCGCCCGGGGATCCCCGATCCTCTCGGGCCTTCCCGCTGCAGCCGGACGGCACGATGCCGGCGAAGCGGGGAACGCCGGCGGAGACGTCGTCCCGGTCGGCGACGGCCACCCGGGCGCGCCGCCCGCCGTTGCCGGCATCCATAAAATAGGGGGCCGGAGGCGGGGAAGACCCCGCCGGGAAAGGAGGCGTTCGGGGTGTTGTCGGACAAGAAGGTGCTCATGGTGCTGGCCACGCAGGGCTTCGACCTCCGCGAGTACGAGGTGGTGCGGCGGGTGCTCGAGGCGCGAGGGCTTCGCGTCCAGGTCGCGGCTCCGGAGGTTGGATCGGTGGTGAGCGACGACGGCCGGTTCGTGCGAAGCGCCGTCAGGCTCGGCGACACCAAGTACTGGGACTACGACGCGATCGTGTTCATCGGCGGCCCGGGGGCCCGGACCCTGGCCCAGGTGGAGGCGGCCACCAAGCTGGCCAAGGACGCGGAGTACAAGGTCCTGGGGGCGATCGGGCTGGGCGTCCTGGTCCTGGCCGGCGCCGGCGTGGTCAAGGGCAAGCGGCTCACCGGCGATCCGGCGGTGGCGACGCCCGTCTTCGAGAAGGAGGGGCGCTACACCGCGCAGCCGCTGGAGGTCGCCGACAAGACCGTCACGGCCCGGGGCGCCCGGTACGCGGAGGCCTTCGCCCAGGCGCTCCTGAAGGTCCTGGAGAAGTAGGGGCGTCAGGCACCCACGAAGACCGGGCGGCGCTTCTCGGCGAAGGCGCGCACCGCCTCGCGGTAGTCGCGGCTCGCGGCCGCCCGCCGGGCGGCCGCCCGGATCTCCGCCG
>JBBIOF010000337.1:0-3794 GCA_037443505.1 Candidatus Rokuibacteriota bacterium | reverse complement strand
CGGCGTCGCCGGCGTCCGCGAGGTCGCTCAGGGCCTGCTCGCGCGTGGGCCCGCCCGGCCCGGCCGCCGGGGCCAGCAGGGAGAGCGCCAGCGCGGTGGCCGCGAGCCCGCTCACGGCGTGTAGGCTTCGTTGACGGTGGTGGCCGCGAACGCCGGCTGCGTCCCGCCGCCGGGGATGTACACGCGGCCGCCCACGAGGGCGGCGCCGATCCCGTGCCGGGGCGTCGGCATCGACGCCTTGGCGATCCAGCGGCTGCCGGCCGGCTCGAACATCTCGGTGGCCCCGAAGATCCTGAACGGGGCCTCGCCGCCGAACACCAGCACCCGGTCGGGGAGCGCGACCGCGGCCAGCCCGCCGCGCCCGGTGGGCAGCGGCACCCCGGTCCGCCAGCTGTCGGTGGCCGGGTCGTAGATCTCCACGTTGGCGTACTGGGTGCCGAGGAAGGACTCGCGTCCGCCGATGGCCCAGAGGCGGCCCTGGAACGCGACGGCCGCCAGGTGGTCGCGGGCCGTGGGCAGTCCGTTGGCGGTGGACCAGCGGTCCGCGGCCGGGTCGTAGACCTCGTGCGCGTGGGTGAGCCGGTCGGCGCTGCCGCCCACCGCGTGCACGCGCCCGTTCAGCACCGCCACGGCCAGCGCCCCGCGCGGGGAGGGCATGGGGGCGCGCGTGGCCCACGAGCTCCGCGCGGCGTCGTACTCGAAGACCGTCTGCGACGCCGTCCAGCGCACGCGGCCGCCCGTGTAGCCGCCCACCACGAACAGCCGGCCGTCCACCACGGCGGCGGCCGCGTGGTGGAGCGGGACCGGGAGCGGCGTCTTCGTCTCCCAGCGGTTGGTGGCGGGATCGTACGCCTCGACCGTGGCCACCGGCTCGGCGCTCTCTCCGAAGCCGCCGATGACCCAGACGCGGCCGTCCAGGGCCGCGACCGCCACCTCCTGTCGTGCGGTCGGCATGGGCGCCAGCGTGGTCCACGTGCCCGGCGCGCTCTGGTCCACCGGGGCCTCGGACTCCGTCCGGGCGCCGATGCAGCCGGCCGCGAGGAGCGCGAGCAGGGCGGGGAGCAGGCGGGGCCTCACCGGAGCCCCACCAGTTCGAGGAACGCGGTCTCGTCGAGCATGGTCACCCCCAGGCGGCGGGCATCGTCCGCCTTGCTGCCGGGCGCCTCGCCCACCACCACGTAGTCGGTCTTCCGGGACACGGAGCCCGTCACCCGCCCGCCACGGCGCTCGATCAGCTCGCGCGCCGCCTCGCGGGTCAGGCTGGCCAGGGTGCCGGTCAGCACGAACGTCTTGCCCGCGAGCGGCCGCGGCCCCTCCTGGGCGCCGCCGGGCTCGGTCATGAGGACGCCCGCCCGGGCCAGCTTCTCGATGACCTCGCGGTTGGCCGGGTCGTCGAAGAACTTCCGGACGGACTGCGCGATCTGCGGCCCGACGCCGTGCACCTCCGCCAGCTCCTCCACCGGGGCCTCCATCAGGCGCTCCATGCTGCCGAAGCGCCGGGCCAGCAGCGTGGCCACCCGCTCGCCCACCATCCGGATGCCGAGGCCGTTGAGCAGCCGGGCCAGGCCGCGGTCCTTCGAGGCCTGGATGGCGCGGATCAGGTTCTGGGCGGACTTCTCGCCGAACCGGTCCAGCTCGGCCACCGCGGCGACGTCCAGACGGTAGAGGTCGCCGAAGTCCCGGACGCCGAGCCGCTCCACGAGCTGCTCCACGGCGGCGTCGCCCAGGTGCTCGATGTCCATGGCTCCCCGCGAGCCGAAGTGCTTGAGCCGCTCGCGGAGCTGGGCCGGGCAGGCGCTGTTGAGGCACCGCCAGTGCGCCTCGCCGGGCAGCCGGGCCGCGCGGTGGCCGCACGCGGGACACGCGGTGGGGAACTGGTAGGGGACGGTGCCTTCCGGCCGGCGGGCGAGGACGACCTGCACCACGTAGGGGATGACGTCGCCGGCGCGCTCGATGAGCACGGTGTCCCCGACCCGGACGTCCTTGCGCCGCACCTCGTCCTCGTTGTGGAGGCTCACGCTGCGGATGGTCACGCCGGCCAGCTCCACCGGCTCGAGCTTGGCGACGGGGGTGAGGGCCCCGGTCTTGCCCACGTTGATCTCGATGGCGAGGACCCTCGTCGTGGCCTGGCGGGGGGCGAACTTGAAGGCGATGGCCCAGCGGGGGTGGTGGCTGGTGGAGCCGAGGCGGCGCTGCTGCTCCAGGGCGTCCACCTTCACCACCACGCCGTCGGCGTCGTAGCCCAGCGCGTCGCGCTCCGCCTCCAGCCGGGCGCAGTAGGCGAGGACATCGTCCAGTGCGGCGCAGCGCTCGGCCCGGGGGTTCGTGCGGAGCCCGGCCTCGCGCAGCGCCTCCAGCACCTCCCAGTACGAGGCGAAGCCGAGGTCCAGGGCGCGGCTCACGTGGTAGAGGAAGACGTCCAGCGGGCGCCGGGCGGTCACCGCCGGGTCCTTCTGCCGGAGCGAGCCGGCGGCGGCGTTGCGGGGATTGGCGAACGTCGGCTCGCCGGCCTCCTCCAGCGCGCGGTTGAGCTTCTCGAACTCGGCGCGCGGCATGTAGACCTCGCCCCGTACCTCCACCTCCTCGGCCTCGGCCAGCCGGCCGCGGAGGACCATGGGCAGGCTCTTGATGGTCCGGAGGTTCTGGGTGATCTCCTCGCCCACGCGCCCGTCGCCGCGGGTGGCCCCGCGCACGAAGCGGCCGCGCCGGTAGAGGAGCGCCACCCCGAGGCCGTCGATCTTGGGCTCGCAGACGAAGGCGAAGCGGGCGCCGGGCAGGGCCCGGGCCAGGCGCGCCTCGAACTCGCGCAGGTCGTCGGGGGTGGTGGCGTTGTCGAGCGAGAGCATCGCCTCGACGTGCTCCACCGGCTTGAAGGCCTCGACCGGCTGGCCGGCCACCCGCTGGGTGGGGCTGTCGGGGGTGACCAGGTCGGGGAACGCCGCCTCCAGGGCGGCCAGCTCGCGCACCAGGGCGTCGTACTCGGCGTCGGAGACCTCGGGACGGGCCTCGACGTAGTAGAGGTAGTCGTGGTGGCGGATCTGCTCGCGCAGCTCGCTGATCCGCTGGGCCGCGTCCGCCCGATTCATCGGCGAAATGGTATCACGCGGGTAGGGCGGGGTCGGTGCGCGCGGCCGTCGACCACGCCGCCCCTCGTGGGCTGCAGCCGGGGCCCTCTCAGCGGCTCCGGGCGCTCAGGCGGATGGCCAGGAACACGGGCACCAGCCCCGCCGCGACGATGGCCAGGGCGGGCACCGCCGCCTCGGCCCACATCGACTCCGAGGTCATCTCCCAGACCCCCACGGCCAGGGTGTCGAGCCCGAACGGGCGCAGCAGCAGCGTGGCCGGCATCTCCTTCATCACTTCCACGAAGACCAGGACCAGGGCGGTGAGGAGACCGCCCCGCATGAGCGGCAGGTGCACGCGCCGGAGGGTCCCCCCGGCCCCGGCCCCGAGGGACCGGGCGGCGTCGTCCAGGTGCGGCGGGATGCGCCCGAGGCTCGCGTCCACCGTCTGGTAGCTCACGGCCAGGAAGCGCGCCACGTAGGCGTAGAGCAGGCCCGCGGCGGAGCCCGTCAGGACCATGCCGAGCGGCCGCCCGAGGACCTGCTCCGCGGCACCGGCCAGCACGTGGTCGGCGATCGCCAGCGGGATCAGGACTCCGACGGCGATGACCGAGCCCGGCAGCGCGTAGCCCATGGCGGCGAACTGGGCCGCCAGCCGGACGGCGGTCGAGCGATGGAGCCGGACGGCGTAGGCGAGCACCACCGCCAGCACCACCGTGGCGGCCGCGGCCG
>JBBIOF010000336.1:0-3795 GCA_037443505.1 Candidatus Rokuibacteriota bacterium | reverse complement strand
CAGGGGCGCCCGCGGGTTCACCGCGCGGACCGCCTCGGCGGCGCGCGCCACCTGCGCGGGCGGCGCGGCGTCCACCTTGTTCAGCACCACCACGTCGGCGGTGCGCAGGACCGCCTCCCCGGGGTGGTACCCGGCCGCGTCGTCGGGACGGAGCGCGTCGGCCACCACGACGTGGAGGTCGGGCCGGAGGAACGGGAAGTCGTTGTTGCCGCCGTCCCACACGATCACGTCGGCCTCGGCGGCGGCCCGGGCGGCGACCTCGGCGTAGTCCACCCCGGCGAAGACCACGTTGCCGGCGGCCAGGTGGGGCTCGTACTCCTCGCGCTCCTCCACGGTGCAGCGGGCCGCGTCCAGGTCGGCCCGGCTGGCGAAGCGCTGCACGCGCTGCCGCTCCAGGTCGGTGTACGGCATCGGGTGCCGGAGCACGGCCACCCGGCGCCCGCGGGCGCGCAGGTGGCGGCCCAGCCAGCGGGCGATGGGCGACTTGCCGCATCCCGTCCTGACCGCGGACACCGCCACCACCGGCACGGCCGCCTGGAGCATGGTGCGGTCGGGCCCCAGGAGGACGAAGTCGGCGCCGGCGGCGAGCGCCCGCGAGCCGAGGCGCATGACGTGGCCGTGGCCCACGTCGCTGTAGGCGAAGACCACCTGCGTCACCCGCTCGCGGCGGCAGATCGCCTCCAGGCGGCCTTCGTCCTCGATGGGGATGCCGTCCGGGTAGCGGGGCCCGGCCAGGGCCGCCGGGTAGCGGCGGCCGGCGATGCCGGGGATCTGCGCCGCGGTGAAGGCGACGACGGTCACCGCGGGGTCGTCGCGGTAGACGACGTTGAAGTTGTGGAAGTCGCGCCCGGCGGCGCCCAGGATGAGGATGCGCTCGCGTGCCATCCCGCCCATGATACGCGAGGGCCGGGCCGCGGCGGCGCGCGTCAGCCGGTCCGGAGCATCTCCTCGGCGATGCGCTTGACGTCGGCGGCCTCCACCTGACCCCGGTGCGTCTTCATGACGTCGCCGACCAGGCGGCCGACCTGCTTGACGTCCGTGATGCCCAGCGCGCCCAGGCGCTCGCGGACCAGGGCCCGGACGGCTGTCTCGTCCAGGCCCCGGGGGAGGAAGCGCTCGCACACCTCGATCTCGAAGCGGAGCTGAGCCACCTGGGCCGCGCCCCGCTCGCCCGCCGCCTCGTACTCGGCGAGGGCCTTCTGGAGCTGCTTGCGGTAGGCAGCGATCACGTCCCGGACCAGGGCGTCGTCCACGACCCCGGCGAAGCCCTTCGCGGTGCGCCGCTCCGCCAGCCTGCTCTTGATCATGCGCACCGCGTCCGCGGTGCGGGTGTCGCGCTGCTTGATGGCCTGCTTCAGCGTGTCGTCGAGCGTCTGCTCCAGCGTCATGGCCCCTCCGCCGCCGCCCGGGCCGGCGGCGGCCGGCGGCGGACGGCCGGGACGATGATACCGCGCTCAGGCGCCCGCGACCGAGGTTCCCGCGATGCGCCGGGCCAGCCGCTTGCGGAGTGTCCAGTCCACCAGGCGCTGGACCACCACCTTCTGGGCCTGGGGCGAGCCGGCCCCGTGCATGCACTCCACGATGGGGGTGGCGCCGGTCATGTTCTCGATGAGGCGTCCCAGGCGCAGCCGGTCCTCGGCGGGCACGTCCGGCCGCGTCTGGTAGAACCGCCGCACGAAGGCCGCCACCCGGGGATTGTCCAGCTCGCGCTCGGACGGCATGGTGGCGAGGAAGCCGCCGGCGATGTCCTGCGCGAGCCGCGTCACCTCCGGGTAGAGGCGGGCCGTGTTGAGCTTGGCCGTGTTGGCCAGGAGCGGGTCCACGATGGCGGTGCCGCAGGGCAGGCAGGAGCCCTCGTGGCTGCACGCCAGCGCGCCGGAGTACATCGTCTCCACCAGGTGGGCCATCTCCGCCAGCTTGTCGCGCACGTGGGCGGCCTTCGCCGTCCCCTGGACCTCGGCGAGGGCCAGCGTGGCCCCCACCAGGACGTCGAGCGCGCCGCTCTTGCAGCCGCCGTAGTTCTGGCGGTGGTAGGCGGTGAAGCGCTCCACCAGCAGCCCGGCGAACTCCGTCTCCCCGCACATGAAGACGCGGTCCCAGGGGACGAACACGTCGTCGAAGATCACCAGCGCCTCGCCCCCCACCACCCCGTAGGCGGCGTTGCCCTGGTCCAGCGTGCCCTCCCACTTGCGGCTGTCGTTCACCTGCCGGCCGAAGACCTGGATCACGCCGGGCGCGTCAGCGGGGACGGCGAAGGCCACCGCGTAATCGGCGTCCTCGGGGCCCAGGGCCTGGCCCGGCAGCACGATGAACTGGTGGGAGTTCACGGCCCCCGTCTGGTGCATCTTCGCGCCCCGCACCACGATGCCGTCGTCCCGGCGCTCCACCACGCGGACGAAGAGGTCGGGGTCGTGCTGCTCGTGCGGGCGCTTCGAGCGGTCGCCCTTCGGGTCGGTCATGGCGCCGTCCGACATCAGGTCCCGATCCTGGGTCTCCGCCAGGAAGCGCTCGAAGCGCCGGTGGTAGGCCGTGCCCCGCTGCCGGTCGATCTCCCAGGTGACGCTGTCGAGCGTGATGAGGGCGTCCAGGCCCACGCAGCGCTGGAAGCACGTGCCGGTGAGCCGGCCGGCCACCCGCATCATCCGGGCCTTCTTCACCAGGTCCTCCACGGAGCGCGGGACGTGCGTCCACCGGTTGATGGGCCGGCCGGTGAGGTGAGAGACCGCGCTGGCCACCTCCCGGTGCTCGGGGTCGTGCGCGAGGTCGTAGGTCACGGCGGCGGCGTTGACGTGGGGGCGGATGGCGGGGTGGTCCACCACGTCGGCCACCCGCTCCCCCATGAAGTAGACCTCGGTCTTGAGATTGCGCAGGCTCTCGACGTACTCGCGGCCGGTCATCATCGCGGCGTCATCCTCCCGTCCGGCTCGAAGGCACGGAGCGATTGTGCGGGCCCCGGGACGGGGACCGCCATAGGACGAACGGCTCATTTGGGACTGGGAGAACGCCCGGCGCGGGCGGCGGCTAGGCCGCGCTCACGCGCACCTGGAAGCTCCGGCCCTCCTTCACGAAGTCCACTTTCTGCTCGCGGGCCAGCCAGCCAAGGCCCATGAAGAGGAGCTGGTCGGTCAGCTTCGTCTCCTTCCTGAGGCGACTCAGGGGCATGGCGCCGTGCTGGTCCAGGTGCCGCCAGATCACGCCCGCCGCGTTGCCGATGTCAGCCTGCATGGCCCCGCTCTCCGTGCCGCCTCGCCGCTCGGCGGGCGGCCCTCCGTACGACCCGGCCGTCTTGCCGTCCCCGCCCGGGACGCCCCATAGAGTATCAGGAGGGCGCGGAGGCGGGCGACGCCGCGGGCCGGTCGCGCGCCTGGGCTCGTCGGGGAGCGAGCATGAGGGCGCCGCCCCATTCCGCCGCCAGGACGCGGCGGTAGGATGGGCGTGATGGAGTGGGACTTCCGGATCTTCTCCGCCGCGCACATCGTCGCCGTCATCCCCTACTTCGGCTACGGGCGGGCCGACCGGCGGCACGGCCGCCGGGAGCCCATCAGCGCCGGCATGGTGGCCGACCTCCTCCAGGCCGTGGGCGTGGACCACGTGATCACGGTGGACCCGCACGCGCCGCAGACGGAGGGGTTCTTCCGCATCCCCGTCGACGACCTCACCGCGGTACCGGCCCTGCACGCCGCCGTGCGTGACCGGCTTCCCGCCGGCACCGTCGTGGTCTCCCCCGACGCGGGGCGGATGCGGATGGCCGGCGACTACGCCGAGCGGCTGGACGCGCCCGTGGCGGTGCTCCAC
>JBBIOF010000335.1:0-3796 GCA_037443505.1 Candidatus Rokuibacteriota bacterium | reverse complement strand
GAAGATCCCGTGGCTGCCGTCACGCGTGCCGCCCGGCGCCACCCCCCAGCGGTGCCCGCGCTGCGGCCGCCCCGCGTTCCTGCCCTGGACCCTCCGGCGGGACGGCCGGACGAAGCAGGTGCTGCGGACGTGGGTGTGCGCGGAGTGCCAGGCGACCCAGGAGCGCCCGGAGCCGGAGTAGGCCCTACAGGCCGTTGATGTGGTCGATCAGCTGCCGGAGCCGCGCGTACGAGGTGCGGTTGAACGGCAGGATCAGGCGCGCGAGCTGCGGGAACTCGTTCAGCTCCTGCGGGACCGGCCCCGGCAGCTGGTCCACCCGCCCCTTGAGGATGTCCTCGAACCGCCGCTGGATCTCCGCGACCTGGGCCTCCGTCAGCGGGTGGCGGAGGCGGTAGACCAGGTCGTCGCCCACGATGCGGGCGGAGTGGAAGACGCGGTAGAAGCCCAGGATCTCCCGGACGGCCTCGTCCACGCCGTCCACGATCCGGTAGAGCGTGGCGTCCACCGGCTCGACGAGCCCCCGCTCCACCAGGATCCCCTGCGTCCACCGGTCCCAGATGCGCCAGTAGGGCTTGGGCCCCGCCTCCACCAGCACCACCGGGATGATGGCCGACTTCCCGGTCTGCATGAGCGTGAGCAGCTCCCACGTCTCGTCCATGGTGCCGAAGCCGCCCGGGAACAGCGCCACCGCGCTCGCCTCCTTCACCAGGAAGAGCTTCCGGGTGAAGAAGTACTTGAAGGTGATCAGCTTCGGGTCGGAGGCGATCCAGGGGTTGGCCTCCTGCTCGAAGGGCAGGCGGATGTTGAGGCCGAAGCTGCGCTCGGCGCCGGCGCCCTCCTGCGCGGCGCCCATGATGCCGGCGCCCGCCCCGGTGACCACCATCCAGCCCTGCTCCACCATGCGCCGGCCGAACTCGCGGGCGGCCTCCGCCGCAGGCTCCGTCCGGGCCGTGCGGGAGGACCCGAACACGGTGACCTTGCGGGTGTCGCGGTAGGGCGCGAAGACCTTGTACGCGTACCGCAGCTCCTTGAGCGCGGCGTTGGTGATCTTCAGGTCGCCCGGGAGCGCGCCGTCCTCGTGCAGCTTCATGACCGTGGTGAGGAGCTGCTGCAGGTAGGCGCGCCGGTCGGGCGGGACGCCCGCGGCATCCAGGAGCCCGAGGATGAGGCGGTTGACGGCGTCGTTCTGCAGCTGATACCGGCGGTTTTCGGGCACGACACCGAGTATACCCCGTTTCGGGCGCCCGTCCCGGGTCCCGGCGAGGCGGACGCCCCGGCGGCGCCACGGCCCGGCCCGCGGGGACCGGTCACGCCAGCGTGTGGCGGACCATCTTGCTCTCCACCATGTAGACCACCATCTCGGCGATGTTGGTGGCGTGGTCGGCCACGCGCTCCAGGAAGCGCGAGACGAGGATCAGGCGGATGGCCCGGGGGATCGTGGCGGGATCCGCCATCATGTAGGTGAGCAGCTCGCGGAAGACCTGCTCCTTGAGGGCGTCCACCTCCGCGTCGGCGGCGCACACCTGCCGGGCCAGCGCCGTGTCACGGGTCACGAAGGCGTCCAGGCTCTCCTTGACCATGCGCTGGGCCTTGTCCGCCATCCGCGGCAGGTCGATGTAGGGCTTGAGCTGCGGCTCGCGGGCGAGCTCCAGGGCCCGCTGGGCGATGTTCACCGCCTGGTCACCGATGCGCTCCAGGTCGGTGACGATCTTCATGGCCGTGGTGATGAAGCGGAGGTCGCCGGCGGCGGGCTGGTGGAGCGCCAGCAGCTCCACGCACTTCTCGTCGATCTCCACGTCGTAGGCGTTCACCTCGCGGTCGCGACCGATGACCTCGCGGGCCAGGGCCTCGTCGCGCTCCACCAGGGCCCGCATCACGCGCCGGATCTGGTCCTCCACCAGCGCGCCCATGGCCAGCAGGGTCTGCTTCAGGCCCTCGAGCTCCTCGTGGAAGTGCCGCTGCATGGTCCCCCCTCCGGCTACCCGAACCGGCCGGTGATGTAGTCCTCGGTGCGCCGGTCCCTGGGGTTGGTGAACAGCTCCCGGGTGGCCCCGAACTCCACCAGCTCGCCCAGGAGGAGGAAGCCGGTCCGGTCGGCCACCCGGGCGGCCTGCTGCATGTTGTGGGTGACGATGACGATGGTGTAGCTGGCCCGCAGCTCCAGCATCAGCTCCTCGATCCGGGCGGTGGCGATGGGGTCCAGCGCCGAGCAGGGCTCGTCCATCAGGAGGACCTCCGGCTCCACGGCCAGCGCCCGAGCAATGCAGAGGCGCTGCTGCTGGCCGCCCGAGAGCCCCAGGGCCGACTCGTGGAGCCGGTCCCGGACCTCGTCCCACAGGACCGCGGCGCGGAGGCTCCGCTCCACGATGGCCGCCAGGTCCTCGCGGTTCCGCACACCGAGGATGCGGGGGCCGAACGCCACGTTCTCGAAGATCGACTTGGGAAACGGGTTGGACTTCTGGAAGACCATCCCCACCCGCTTGCGGAGCTCCGTGACGTCCACGGCCGGGTCGTGGATGTCCATGCCGCCCAGGCGGATGGTCCCGCTGATGCGGACGCCGTCCACCAGGTCGTTCATCCGGTTCAGGCAGCGGAGCAGGGTGCTCTTGCCGCACCCCGACGGACCGATGAAGGCGGTCACCCGGTGCTTGGGCACCGCCAGGGTGACCTCCTTCAGCGCCTGCTTCGCCCCGTACCAGAGGGACAGGCGCTCGATCTCCACGATGGGCGCCTCCGCCACCTCCTCCACCCGTGGGGCCGGACCCGCCATGGTCCCTCCTCCTTACACCGCCGCCGTGGCGTACCTCCGCCGGAGCCGGTTGCGGAGCGCCATGGCGGCGAGGTTCATCAGGACGACGATCGCCAGCAGCAGCGCGGCGGTGGCGAACACCATGGGCCGCGCCGCGTCCACGTTGGGCGACTGGAAGCCCACGTCGTAGATGTGGAAGCCCAGGTGCATGAACTTCCGCTCCAGGTGCACGAAGGGCCAGAGGCCGTCCACCGGGAGCGAGGGCGCCAGCTTCACCACGCCGGTGATCATCAGGGGCGCCACCTCGCCGGCCGCGCGGGCCATGGCCAGGATGAGCCCGGTCAGGATGGACGGCGTCACCGCGGGCAGCACGACCCGCACCGTGGTCTCCAGCCGGGTGGCGCCCAGCGCCAGGGCGGCCTCGCGGGTGCCGCCCGGCACCGCGGCCAGCCCCTCCTCCGTGGCGACGATGACCACCGGGATCGTCAGCAGGGCCAGCGTCAGCGACGCCCACAGGATGCCGCCCGTGCCGAACGTGGGCGTGGGCAGCGCCTCCGGGAAGAAGAGCCGGTCGACGGTCCCGCCCACGCCGTAGATGAAGAATCCCACCCCGAAGACGCCGAACACGATGGACGGCACGCCGGCCAGGTTGTTCACGGCGATCCGCACCGCGCTCACGAACCGCCCCTGCCGCGCGTACTCGCGCAGGTAGAAGGCCGCCAGCACCCCCAGCGGGGCGACCATCACCGACATGATCATCACCATCATCACGGTGCCGAAGATGGCCGGGAACACGCCGCCCTCCGTGTTGGCCTCCCGCGGGTCGCCGGAGACGAACTCCCAGGCGCGCACGGCGCAGGCGGCCGCCCTGGCCCCGACGCCCATGGCGTTGGGGAACTCGACGCGGACCACCCCGGCCAGCGGCACCTCCTTCTCCCGGCCGCCCTCGGCGGTCACCACCAGGCTCGCCGTCTGCCGGCGGCGCAGCTCGCCGAGCCGCTGCTCCAGGGTCGCGTACCGCGCCGCGAGCCCGGCGGCGCGCGCGCG
>JBBIOF010000334.1:0-3801 GCA_037443505.1 Candidatus Rokuibacteriota bacterium | reverse complement strand
AGCGGCAGGCCCTGCTCGAGGCCCTCGACGTGCCCGCGCGCCTGGAGCGCCTGGCGGCCGCCCTCGACCAGCTCGTGGACGAGCTGGGGAGACCCCGGGAGTGAGGGCCGCGGCGGTCCTGGCGGCCCTCGCGGCCTCGCTCCTCATCGCCGACGCCGCCGGGGCCCGGCCCTGGGCCTGGCTCGGCGTCCGCATCCGCGACCTGAGCGAGCAGGAGATGGAGGAGATCTCCGGCCGCCACGGGGTGCGCGAGGGCTTCGGCGTGATGGTCGTGGAGGTCCTGGAGGGGACGGCCGCCGCCCGGGCCGGCCTCCGGAGCGGCGACGTGGTGGTGGCCTTCGAGGGGCGCCCCGTGACCGAGACCCGGCTGCTCCAGCGCCTGATCGCCGCCGCCGGGACCGAGCGGGAGTACCGGCTGACGGTCCTGCGCAGCGAGGGCCGCCACCAGGTCCGCGTGCGGCTCACCGCGATGCCGCGGGACGTGGCCGGCGACCGGGTGGCCGCCGAGTTCGGGTTCGCCCTCCGGTCCTCCCAGGGTCCCGAGGGCGCCGCCGCCGACGCCTCGAGCGCGCCCACGGTGGCCGCCGTGCTGCCGCGGAGCCCGGCCGAGCGGGCCGGGCTCCAGGTCGGCGACGTCCTCCTCCAGGTGGGAGACCAGGCGGTGGTCGGCCGGGACGCGGCCCGGGAAGCCCTGGCCGACGCGCCCGTGGACCGGCCCCTCCGGCTGGCGCTCCGGCGCGGCGAGGAGCGGCTGACCGTTGTCCTCCCCGCGCCCTGATTCCTCCGGGGCCGGGAACCGCCGCCCGGCGACCGGCGTCTTTTCAACGAGATGGCTTGCAGCGCTCGGGAGCGACGGGGTAGAATCCCCCGCGGTCCGGCCGAGTCGCGGGGAGTGTCCCGGTCGATGCGACCAGAGCGGGAGTGACCCCACTTCATCGCAGGTACAGCCTGAGAGGAGACGGCTCATGAGCACCCAGCAGGCAACGCCCGAAACACCGCGCCGCAGGTTCCTCAAGGGCGCGGCGGCCGCCGGCGCCGCGACACTCGCGTTCCCCATGGTCGCCAAGGCGCAGGGGCCGATCACGATGCGATGGCAGAGCACCTGGCCCCAGAAGGACATCTTCCACGAGTACGCGCTGGACTTCGCCAAGAAGGTCAACGACATGACGGGCGGCGACCTCAAGATCGAGGTGCTGCCCGCCGGCGCCGTGGTGCCCGCGTTCGGCCTGCTCGACGCGGTGTCCAAGGGCACGCTCGACGGCGGCCACGGCGTGCTCGTGTACCACTACGGCAAGCAGACGGCGCTGGCGCTGTGGGGCTCGAGCCCGGCCTTCGGCATGGACGCCAACATGCTCCTGTCCTGGCACAAGTACGGCGGGGGCAAGGAGCTGCTCGACAAGATCTACAAGGCCCTGGGCGCCAACGTGGTGTCCTTCCCCTATGGCCCGATGCCGACGCAGCCCCTGGGCTGGTTCAAGAAGCCCATCACGAAGCCGGACGACTTCAAGGGGCTGAAGTTCCGGACGGTGGGCATCTCCATCGACCTGTTCACCGGCCTGGGGGCCGCGGTGAACGCCCTGCCCGGCGCCGAGATCGTGCCGGCCATGGACCGGGGCCTCATCGACGCCGCCGAGTTCAACAACGCGACGTCCGACCGCGTGCTGGGCTTCCCCGACGTGTCCAAGGTCTACATGCTGCAGAGCTACCACCAGAACGCCGAGCAGTTCGAGATCCTGTTCAACAAGACGAAGTTCGACGCCCTGCCGGCCAAGATGAAGGCCATCATCGAGAACGCGGTGGAGGCCGCCTCGGCCGACATGTCGTGGAAGGCCATCGACCGCTACTCGAAGGACTACATCGAGCTGCAGACCAAGGACAAGGTGCGGATGTACAAGACGCCGGCCTCCGTCCTCCAGAAGCAGCTGGAGATCTTCGACGAGGTGCTGACCAAGAAGTCGGCCGACAACCCGATGTTCAAGGAAGTGGCCGAGTCGCAGAGGGCCTTCGCGGCGCGCGCCGTGAAGTGGGACCTCGACACGAACGTCAGGCGGGAGATGGCCTACAACCACTACTTCGGCCGGCGGCCGGCCCCCAAGAAGAGCTAGCGGTCCAGTGACGACAATCCCACGCCGGGTCGGGCGGCCGGCCGCGGCCGGCCGGCCCGCCCGGCGTCTCACCCGATGAACGCCCGGCGCGTGCTCCGGGTCCTCGACCTGGTCAGCTACTGGTCGGGCAAGACGTTCGCCTGGCTGATCGTTGCCCTCACCCTGGTCGTCTCCGTGGAGGTCTTCAAGCGGTACATCCTGAACGCGCCGACGGCGTGGATCTTCGACTTCAACAACATGCTGTACGGCACGCTGTTCATGATGTGCGGGGCGTACACGCTGGCCGCGGGAGGCCACGTGCGCGCCGACTTCGTCTACATCTACCTGAAGCCGCGCGCGCAGGCGGCGCTCGACCTGACCCTCTACGTGCTGTTCTTCGTGCCGGGGATCCTCGGCCTCATCTACGCGGGCTACGACTACGCCGCCCTCTCGTGGCGCATCGGCGAGCACTCGACGGTGACGGCGGAGGGGCCGCCCGTGTACCAGTTCAAGGCGGTCATCCCGGTCGCGGGGGTCCTGGTGATGCTCCAGGGGCTCGGCGAGATCGTCCGCTGCGTCCTGTGCCTGCGTGCCGGGGCCTGGCCGCCACGCCTGGAGGACGTCGAGGAGATCGACGTGGTGGAGACGCAGCTGGGCCACAGCGAGTACGTGGACGAGGAGTCGCGGCGGGCGGCCATGGAAGGGGCCCATGCCATCGACGAGGCCGCGCGCCACCGGAGCGCGGTGGAGCAGAAGAACCCGTGAGCGACCCCGTCCTGGGCCTCAGCATGCTGGGGCTCATCGTGATCGCCATCATGATGGGCTTCCCGACGGCGTTCACGCTCATGGGCCTCGGCATGATCTTCGGGTACGTGGCGTTCTGGAACCCCGCCCAGCCCTGGTACGCGAACCACGTGTTCGACCTGATCGTGCAGCGGACGTACGGCGTGATGACGAACGACACGCTGCTGTCCGTTCCGCTGTTCGTCTTCATGGGCTACATCATGGAGCGCGCGGCGCTGGTGGACCGCATGTTCCACAGCGTGCAGCTGGCGTTCCGGCGCGTGCCCGCGTCGCTGGCGGTGACCACCATGGTGGTGTCGGCCTTCTGGGGCATCGCCTCCGGCATCGTGGGCGCCGTGGTCGTCCTCATGGGGGTCATCGCCATGCGGCCGATGCTCCGCGCGGGCTACGACGTCAGGCTCGCGTCGGGCGTGATCACGGCCGGCGGGACGCTGGGCATCCTGATCCCCCCCTCCGTCATGCTCATCGTCTACGCCGCGGTGGCCGGGCAGTCGATCGTCAAGCTCTACGCCGCCGCGATGATCCCCGGGTTCTTCCTCACCTTTCTCTACCTGCTCTACATCCTGGGCTGGGCGCTGCTGAACCCGAAGATCGCGCCGAAGCTTCCGCCGGACGAGTACCGCGTGGCGGTGCCCGAGTACCTGCGGCGCCTGGAGCGGGGGCGGTCGCGGAGCGTCGTGCCCGGGCTGATCGCCGCCCTCCTCCGACCCGCCCTCGTCCGCGGGCTGAGGGCGCCCGGGAATCGGCCGGTGGGCTATGGCCTGGTCGTCCGGAACGTGGTGGCACTCGCCGTCCCCCTGCTGCTGACGGCCGGAACCTTCGGGGCCACCTGGTGGTACGTCGTCATCTACAACGCGCCCGCGGCGACCACCGTGGCCGCGGCAACACCGGGCGCGCCGGCGGTCCCGTCGGC
>JBBIOF010000333.1:0-3802 GCA_037443505.1 Candidatus Rokuibacteriota bacterium | reverse complement strand
CGCGGCCGCCGGCGCGGCCTCCACGGGCTCGCCGCGGGGAAGCTCGACGACGAAGCGCGCGCCGCCGCCGGGCGGGCTCTCGGCGCGGATCTCGCCCCCGTGCTCGCGGATGATGCCGTACGAGATGCTGAGGCCGAGGCCCGTGCCGTGGACGCCCTTGGTCGTCACGAACGGGTCGAAGACGGTGGGGAGCAGCTCCGGCGCGATGCCGGGCCCCGTGTCCTCCACGACCACCGACACGCCGCCGCCCGCCGACGGGCGCAGCGCGATGCGGAGCACGCGCGGTCCCTCCACCTCCGCCATGGCCTGGCGCGCGTTGGTGACCAGGTTCACCAGGACCTGCTCGATCTCGTGCGGGTCGGCCCAGATCGGCGGCACGTCCGGCGCCACGTCCCGCTCCACGCGGACCCCGCAGAGCCCGAGGTCGACGGCCGTGAGCTCCAGCGTCCGCTCGACGAGCGCCGCCACATCCACCCGCTGCCGCTGGAGCGGGCGGCGCCGCGCGAAGGTCAAAAGGCCCCGGACGATGCGCGAGGCCCTCTCGATGGAGGCCTGCATGGCTCGCGCCCGCGGCCTGAGCTCCTCCGGCGCTTCCTCCTCCAGCAGCTCCACGATGCCCGACAGCACCGCCAGCGGGTTGTTCAGCTCGTGGGCCACGCCGGCCACCAGCTCGCCCAGCGCCGAGAGCTTGGCGGCCTGCACCATCTGCTGCTGGGCCAGGGTGAGCCGCAGCTTCTGGTCCTCCACCACCTCGCGCAGCTGGCGGGCCGCCTGCTGGGCCTCCTCCAGGAGCCGCGCGTTGTCCACGGCGTAGGCGGTGTACGTCATCAGCGTGTTGAGGAACTGCAGGTCCGTCCGGCCGAAGGGCGGCCGCGCGCCGCCCCCCAGGGGCTCCTTCCTGGCCAGGTTGATGACGCCGATGACGCGGTCGCCCACGCGCAGCGGCATGCAGATGAACGACCCGCCGCCATACCTCGGCTCGCTGACCTTCCCGAACCGCGGATCGGCCTCGATGTCCTCCACGAGGACGGGCTCGCCTAGCTCCACCGCCCGCCCGGCGACGCCCTCGCCCACCCGGACCTCGGCGGCGCCCTGGACGCCCTCGGGCAGCCCCCGCGCCACCACCACCTTCAGCACCTGGCGCTCGCGGTCCAGCAGCATGATGGAGCCGATCCGCGCGTGCACGGCGCGCATCGTCCGGTCGAGCACGTCGGCCAGCAGGTCCTGGATCTTCGGGATCTTGGCCGCCATCTCGACCATCTCGTTCAGCGTGCCCAGCTTGAAGACCAGGTCCTCCAGGCGCTCCGTGGAGGCCCGCAGCTCCTCCAGCATCCGCCCGAAGGCCTGCGCCATCTCGCCGAGCTCGCTCACGTGGCCCAGGCCGGGCACCACGGCCGCGGGCGCCCGGGCCGTCCCCGCGCCGCCGAGCCCGGTGTCCAGCGCCCGCGTGATCTCCGCGATGCGGCCTACCATGCGCTGGAAGACGACGTAGCCGAGGATGGCGATGAGCAGGGCCAGCAGCAGGCCGACCTGCGCCTCGGTCCGTCCCAGCAGGTCGGCCCCGGCCAGGACGAGGACGAACAGCATGAGGGGCAGCACGGCGACCAGGGCGAAGATGATCGCCGCCGCCTGGCGGAGGTTCAGCGGCCGCGTCGGGCTCACGCGGCCTCCGCCGGCGCCGGAGGGCCTACCACCGGTGCTCCCGGTACCACTCGTAGATCTCCTCACCCGTGGTCATCCACACGCCCCGGTGCCTGCGGATGTAGTCGTACACCGCCTCGAAGTACTTGATGCGGTGCGGGACGCCGGAGTTGTACGGGTGCACCGCGATGGCCATGACCCGCGGGTTCCTGGCGCCCTCGGCGTAGAGCCGGTCGAACTGGTCCTTGCAGCGCCGCAGCCACTCCGACGAGGCGTGGTGCTGCACGACCATCATGGGGATGTCGTTCAGCTCCAGGCTGTAGGGCACGGAGACCAGCGGCCCGGCGGCGGTGCGGATCTCGTACGGCTGGTCGTCGTTCACCCAGTCCGACACGTACTCGATCCCCTCAGCGGCCAGGACGTCGAGCGTCTCCCACGTCTCGGTGAGCCCCGGCCCGAGCCAGCCCCGGGGCCGGCGTCCGGTGAACTTCTGGATGATCTCCATCGACTCCCGGACGGCCGCCCGCTGGTCGGGCAGCAGGTGCATCGCTCCCTGCACCACCCCGTGGCCCATGAACTCCCAGCCGGCGTCCAGCATGGCCTGCGCGACCGCCGGGTAGGACAGGCACACGCGGGCGTTGATGGCGGTGGTGGCCCTGATCTTCCGTCTCCGCAGCGCCTCGTACATCCGCCAGAACCCCACGCGCATGCCGTAGTCGTGCCACGCCCAGTTGGGGACGTCGGGGCTCACCGCCACTCCCTGCGGCGTGGGCAGCACCTGGCGCGGCATGGGCTTCTCGGGGTCCCACTCCTCGATGTTGACGACGGTCCACACCGCGACGCGGGCTCCGCGGGGCAGGGTCCACGGGCGGCGGCTGACGATGGGCGAGTAGTCGAAGCGTTCGTGCGGCAGTCTCACGCGGCGCCTCCTCTTGAACGTGGAGCTTGCCGAGGCCTCGAATATAGTACAATCCCGTCCCGTGCCGCTCCCCCAGGGCATCGACATCCACGCGCACTTCTTCCCGGAGCGCTACCTCCGCCTCGTCGAGCAGGAGGGCGGCCCGCACGGGGCCCGGCTGGATCGCTCGAACCCCCGGGGGGTCTCCATCGTCGTCGACGGCGTGGGCACCCCGCCGCTGTCCTCCGCCTACTGGGACCTCGACCGCCGGGTCCGCGACATGAACCGGCAGGGCATCGAGGTGCAGGCCCTGTCCCTCACCGCGCCCATGGTGTACTTCGCCCGGCCCGACCTCGCCGCCCGGCTCGCCCGCGCCTTCAACGACGCGCTGGCGGAAGCGCACACGGCCTACCCCGGCCGCTTCGTGGGCTGTGCGGCCCTGCCCATGCAGGACCCGCCCGCCGCGGTGGCCGAGCTGGAGCGGGCCGCCCGCCTGCCCGGGGTGCGGGCGGTCTACATGGGGACCAACATCGCCGGCCGCGACCTGTCCGACCCGGCGTTCCTGCCCGTCTTCGAGCGCTGCCACGAGTTCGAGCTGCCGGTGCTCCTGCACCCGCTCACCACCATCGGCGCGGGCGACCGGCTGAAGCGGTTCTACCTCTCCAACCTGCTGGGCAACCCGTTCGACACCGCGGTGGCGGCGGCGCACCTGGTCCTCGGCGGGGTCCTGGACCGGTTCCCGCGCCTGACGGTCTGTCTGCCGCACGCGGGCGGCGCGCTGCCGTACCTGTTCGGCCGCCTGCAGCACGGCCAGAAGGTGCGGCCGGAGGCGCGCGACCGCGCGCGGCGCCCGTTCGGCGCGTACCTGCGCCGCTTCACCTACGACACCATCAGCCACTCGCCGCGGGCGCTCGCGTACCTCATCGATCTCGTGGGCGCCGACCGGGTCATGATCGGCAGCGACTACTGCTTCGACATGGGCTACGAGCGGCCGCGGGACATGGTCACCAGGCGGCTCAGGCTGCGCCCGGCGGACCGGGTGCGCATCCTGCGGGGCAACGCGGCGAGGCTGCTGGGACTGGCCTGAGCGGTCCGCCGCCCGGGCGGGGAGGGGCCGTGCGACGCGGGGACACGGTGAGAGCGACGGTGGCAGCGCGCTCGGGGGCGGCGCGGCGCTTCCGCAGCCCGTGGCCCGGGAACTCGTGAACCCATCACGCGGCCGTGGCACACCACCGCCGGGCCGGGAAGCCCGGGGCGCCGGGG
>JBBIOF010000332.1:0-3809 GCA_037443505.1 Candidatus Rokuibacteriota bacterium | reverse complement strand
GGGCTGCGGCCCCGGAGTCACCGGGCCGGGCCCCGGCCCCGGAGCCTCCGGGCCGGCGGTAGACTCTCGGCGTGCCCCTGCGCCGGCTTCCCTACACGACGCTCCACGAGCTGCTCGTCCGGGAGCTGGTCCCCGTCGAGCACGATGCGACCGCGGAGCTCATCGCGTCGCTGCGGCACGTGCGGCGGCTCGGGTACTTCACCCGGCGCGAGTTCCTCCAGATGTGCCGGTGGAAGAGTCCCCGGGCGGTCCGCCACTTCGCGGCCAACTCCCCGGCGCGGATCCGCCGCGTGTCGGCGGCGGTGCTCGCAGCCCGCGACGAGCGCCGGCGCCTCACGCTGCTGCTCTCGCTGCGCGGCGTGAACGTGCCCATGGCGTCCGCCATCCTGACGCTCCTCGAACCCGGGCGCTACGGTGTCATCGACATCCGCGCCTGGCAGGTGCTCGTCGCACTGGGCGCCGTGGGCCGGCACCCGGACGGGCGGGGCTTCACCTTCGACGACTGGTCACGGTACCTGCGCACCCTGCGGCGCCACGCCAGGGACCTCGGGGTCACCGTGCGCTGCGTCGAGCGCACGCTCTTCGAGTGCCACCGGAAGTTCCAGGTGGGGCTGCTCTACGATCGGTCCGTGCGGCGGAGGGACGGCCGGTGACGCGCCCCGGAGGAAGTGGTGCCCCCGGGGTGATTCGAACACCCGGCACGCAGTTTAGGAAACTGCTGCTCTATCCACCTGAGCTACGGGGGCGTGGGGCCCGAGCGGCCAACCCATTCTAGCACCGCCGGGGACGTCGCGGGCGCGCGGTGCCGCGGCGGCCGGCGTCAGATGAGGTCGGAGGGATCGATCCCGCGGGCGCGGAGCAGCGCCCGGAGCTTGCGCAGCCCCGCTGCCTCGATCTGGCGGATGCGCTCGCGCGTGAGGCCGAGGTCGCGCCCGATCGCCTCGAGCGTCTCGGGCGGGTTGCCCTCCAGGCCGAAGCGCCGGCGGAGCACCCGGCGCTCGTTCTCCGCCAGGTCGTCCAGCACCCCCACCAGGTCGGCGCGCTGGCGAAACAGCGCCGTGAGCGCGGCGCTGGGGTCGGCGGACTCGTCGGCCACCAGGTCGGCCACCCGCCGCTGGTCGTCGCCCAGGGGCGCGTCCAGGGGCACGGGCGGGCGGCGCAGCTCCTCCAGCTCCTCCACCTGGTCCACGCTCACGCCCAGGGCGCCGGCCAGCTCCTCCGGGGTCGGCGCGCGCCCGAGCACCTGGGTGAGGCGCTGCTGCTCCCGCAGGTACCGCCCGAGGAGCAGCTCCACGTGGACGGGCAGGCGGATGAGCCGGGCCTGGTTGGCCAGGGCCCGCACGACGGCATGGCGGATCCACCAGGTGGCGTAGGTGGAGAAGCGCACGCCCCGTTCGGGCTCGAACTTCTCCACGGCCCGCATGAGCCCGAGGTTGCCCTCCTCGATCAGGTCCGGCAGGGGCAGGCCGCGGTTCAGGTAGCGCCGAGCCACCTGGACGACCAGCCGCAGGTTGGCCTCGATCAGCTTCGCCTTGGCCACCTCGTCGCCCGCCCGGGCCCGGCGCGCCAGGTCCAACTCCTCCTCGCGCGTCAGCAGGGGGATGCGGGCGATCTCTGAGAGGTACAGGGCGAGGTTGGCACGGCTGGTTTCGCGCGTCTCCTCGCGGACCTCCTCGTCCACGGCGTCCACCAGGACGTCGAGCGGCTCGTCCGGGAGCACCTCGTCCAGGTCGTCGCTCATCGTCCGTGGCTCGGGCCGTTGAACCCAGGGCTCAGGAGATCGGGCATAAGGTCGCGGAACTCCAGCTCTATTGGTCGAAGTCGGCGTAGCGAACGTCGAAGCTGGAAAAGCGGCCGGAGGCCGGCAGCCACCGGATCGCCACCCGGTCCACCCGTGACAGCGGGGGCCCCTTCTCGAGGTCCCGCACCAGCTCCTCGATCACTTCCCTGGCGCCTTCGGCGTGGACACGCACCCGCCCGTCCTTGAGGTTCATCACGAAGCCGGTGAGGCCGAGCAGGGCCGCCCGGCGGTGGGCGAAGTGGCGGAACCCCACACCCTGGACGCGCCCCTCCACGACGAGTTCGGCGGCGACTCGCGCTCTGCTCAACGGACGATCGACCCTGCCGGCGGCGATCCCCGGCCGGCCGGCGTCACCGGCGCGGCCGGGGATCAGGGAACTGGTCGGGGCGAGAGGATTTGAACCTCCGACTTCACGGTCCCGAACCGTGCGCGCTACCAGGCTGCGCTACGCCCCGGACTGACCCGCCTATTGTACAGGCTCACGCCTCGAACGCATACTTGCCGACGAGCTTCACGAAGGCGCAGTCCCCGCACGTGCGCACCCGCTGCTGCCCGCCCGCCTTCTCGACCAGGGTGAGGCGCTGGCCGGTCGGCACGCCGATGGGAATGACCATGCGGCCCCCCTCGGCCAGCTGCTCGAACAGCGGCGGGGGCACCTGGGGCCCGGCGGCGGCCACCAGGATGCGGTCGAACGGAGCCTCGTCCGCCCACCCGAGCGTGCCGTTGCCCACGCGGATCCAGACGCTGGTGTAGCCGAGTCGCTCGAGGAGGGCCCGGGCGCGGGTGGCCAGCGCCGGCAGCCGCTCGATGGAGCACACGCGCCGCGCCACCTCGGCCAGCACCGCGGTCTGGTAGCCGGAGCCGGTCCCCACCTCCAGCACCTTCTCGTCGCCGCGCAGCTCGAGCAGCGAGGTCATGAGGGCGACGATGTAGGGCTGGGAGATCGTCTGCTGCTCGCCGATGGGCAGCGGGTGGTCGCCGTAGGCCCGGTCGCGGAGCGCCTCCTCCACGAAGAGGTGGCGTGGCACCCGCCGCATGGCGGCCAGCACCCGCTGGTCGGTGATGCCCCGGCGCACGAGCTGCTCCTCCACCATCCGCTCGCGCTCGCGCTCGAAGCCGGCGATCTCCACCCGCGTGCTCAGCGCGCGCGCCTCCGGTCGCCCCGGAGCTGGCTGCTGAGGGCGGCGGACCAGTCCCCGAGCAGCGCCAGCGCCCGGTGGTTGGTGAGGTCCAGGTGCAGCGGGGTCACCGACACCATGTCCTCCTGGATCGCGGCGATGTCCGAGCCCTCCAGCGCCTCCCAGACGGGCTCCCCGCCCCCGATCCAGTAGTGCTCGCGGCCGCGCGGGTCCTGCTGGGGCGTGATCTTCTCCGCGTACACCCGGTGGCCGAGCCGGGTCATCCGGATGCCCCGCGGCCGACCGGCCGGGACGTTGACGTTCAGCAGGGTCTTGGGTGGCAGGCCCTCGACCAGGACGCGCGCCGCGATCAGCCGCGCCACGCGGCCGGCCTCGGCGAGGTCGCCCCCGTCCACCAGGGAGACCGCGATGGAGGGCACGCCCAGCAGGGTGCCCTCCATGGCCGCCGACACCGTGCCCGAATAGGTGACGTCGTCGCCCAGGTTGGAGCCGTGGTTGACGCCGGAAACGATGAGCACCGGCGGTGAGGGCAGGAATCCCAGGACGCCGAGGTTCACGCAGTCGGAGGGCGTGCCGTTGACGGCGTACCAGCGGTCCCGGACGCGCTCGGGGCGCAGGGGCCGGTGCAGCGTCAGGGCGTGGCCGCACGCGCTCTGCTCGCGCTCGGGCGCCAGCACGTGGACCTCTCCGAGATCCTCCAGCGCCCGGGCGAGCGCGGCGAGTCCCGCGGCGTGGACGCCGTCGTCGTTGGTGAGGAGCAGGACAGACATTCAGCGAGAAAAATGGTCGGGGCGACTGGATTCGAACCAGCGACCCCAGGACCCCCAGTCCTGTGCGCTACCGGGCTGCGCCACGCCCCGACCGCCGAA
>JBBIOF010000331.1:0-3822 GCA_037443505.1 Candidatus Rokuibacteriota bacterium | reverse complement strand
GCGCGCCTGCGCCGCGCCCGACACCGGCCCGTCCGGGTCCGGCGCGGCGAGCAGGCGCGTGACGTTCAGCATGGCCCGTCTGTCAGTACACGTCGTTCACGGTGTTGTAGACGTTGAACTTCCCCGTGGGCGTGACCAGGCGCGGGTCGCGCAGGCGCGCCTTCTCGGCCAGCGTGCGGTCGTCGTAGACGACCACCTCGCTCTGCCGGTCCTTGCGGTTCCAGATGGAGACCCACACCTCGTCGCCCGCCTTGTTGTACTCGAGGTGGACGGCTCGCCCCTCGCTCCCGGCCTCCCAGCACCGGGGCGCGGCGGCCGGGTCCTTCTTGGCCACCACGCAGAGGCTGCGCTGGATCTTCGGGTCGGAGTTGAGGGCGTGGTCCACCCAGACCCACGCGCTCTGGGGGTGCGTCTTGACGAAGAGGCTGCCGCCGCCCAGGAGGTCGACCGTGCGGACGGGCTTCCAGGCGTGCTCGGGGTGCTTCTCGGGATCGGTGCCGATCAGGGTGAGCTTGCCCTCGCCGAGGTGCACGGTGGCCCACACGGGCCCGTACTGCGGGTCGACCCAGTTGGCGCCCCGCCCCGGGTGGGGGATCTTGCCGACGTCCACGAGCCGGACCAGCTTCTCGTCCCTGGCGTCGATGACCGCGATCTTGTTCATCTGGTTGGCGGCCACCAGGAAGTAGCGCTTGCTGGCGTCCCAGCCGCCGTCGTGGAGGAAGCGCGCGGCGTCGATCTGGGTGATCCGGAGGCTCCTGATGTCGGAGTAATCCACCAGCCAGACCTGGCCCGTCTCCTTCACGTTCACGATCCACTGCGGCTTGAAGTGCGAGGCCACGATGGCGGCCACGCGGGGCTCGGGGTGGAACTCGGCGGTGTCCACGGTGTAGCTGCGGGTGGAGACCACCTTCAGCGGCTCCAGCGTGTCGCCGCTCAGCACCACGAAGTGGGGCGGCCAGTAGCAGCCCACGATGGCGTACCGGTCGTGGAAGTCGCCCTCCGGCCCCCGGTACTTGGAGACGTCCACCGACCGGGCCTCGGCGCACGGCTTGACCTCGGCGACCTTGTCGGGCCTCGCCATCCAGAGGTCGATCATCGTCACCTTGCCGTCGCGCCCCACGGTGTAGACGTACCGGCCGGAGGCGGACATCCGCGAGATGTGGACGGCGTAGCCCGTGTCCACCACGGAGACGATCTCCTTGGTGGTCCCGTCGATGATGGCGACCTGCCCGGCGTCGCGGAGCGTGAGCGAGAAGAAGTTCTGCCAGTCCCGGTCGTGCTGGGGCCGGGCCGGCCGCTTGTCGGGCGGGACGAGGACCTTCCAGGAGGCCTTCATCTGGGCCAGGGGCAGCTCCGGCGGCACCGGCGGGTCGTGCTGGAGGTAGCGCGCCATCAGGTCGATCTGGCGCTCGTTCAGGATGCCCTGCCGACCCCAGTCCGGCATGCCGCCCTGCGTGCCGTTGGTGATGAAGGTCTTGAGCACGATGGTGCCGTAGGCCCGGGTCTTCTCCGGCAGCAGGTGGGGCCCGGTGGCCCCCTTGCGCAGCACGCCGTGGCAGCCGGCACACCGATCGAAGAAGATCTGCTTGGCCTCGGCGAACTCGGCCTCGGTCAGCCGGGGCGGAGGCGGCAGCTTCGGCGCGGCGGCCTGGGCAGCAGCGCGCCCCGGCTCGCGCCTCGGCTCCCCTTTCTTCTCCGCAGCCGCCGGGAGCGGTGAGAGGGGCGCGGCGACCAGTCCGAGACCGATCGCGGCGGCAAGGGCGACGTGGTGGAGCCGGACGTGTCTGCGCATGGCGGAGGTCTCCTCTGGCGAACGGCCGTTCCCTGGCCGGCGGCCTTTGCCGCGTCCGTTCGCGTCGTGCCCACGCTACGAGAGGCCGCGGGCGCACGGTATGACGCGTGTCATATGCCCGCCGGCGCGTGGCTCGCCGATCGGCTCACCGCGGCGGGACGTCGGATCTATCCACGCGGAGGCTCGAGGCCGGTGTCGGACCGGCGCCGGTCCTTCGTCGTGCGCCCCCGGGCATTCACGCAGACGACGCCCCGCCGTAACACGCCCGTAACACATGGTGCCGATGGCAGGGACGGGATGGAGTGAGTCCCCCATGACCCGGCCGCGGGGCTTCGGACCGTAGTGCAGCGCGGGAAAGGAGATCGGCGATGGGCTGGTTCAGGAACTTGAAGACCATGGTGAAGCTCCTCCTCGGCTTCTCGGCGGTCGCCGCGGTGATGGCCGGGCTGGGACTCCACGGTCTCCGCCAGATGGGAAGCATCCAGGAGACCTTCAGGGACGTGCACGCGAACCAGCTCCTGCCCATCACGGAGCTGGCCCAGGTCCGCGGCGCCATGCTGCGCGTCCGAGCCACCGTGCTCCAGCACGTGATCGCCACCGACCCGGGCCAGATGCAGCAGTACCAGGCCCAGATCAAGGACCTCGACGGTGTCGTGACGGAGAAGATCGCAGCGTTCGAGCGGTCGCGCCTGACGCCGGCCGAGAAGGACGCGCTCGCCCAGTTGAGGCGCGCGTGGGCCGAGTTCACCGAGGGCCGCAACACCCAGACCCTGGCGCTGAGCGCGGCGGGCAAGAAGGCCGAGGCGATGGCCGTCGCGCTGGGCCAGGTGGGCCAGCGGTTCGCCGAGGCGTCCGCGGCCGTCGACCGGCTCTTCGCCGAGAAGACGAAGGCGGCCGAGGCCGCGGTGGAGGCCGGCAACCGCCGGTACGCGTCGGCCACTGCCGTGACGATCGCCGTCCTGGCGGCCGGCGTCGCCCTCTCGCTGGTCCTGGGCTTCGTGATCGCCCGCATGATCGCCCGGCCCCTGGGCGAGGCGGTCGGCGTCCTGGAGGCCGTGGCCCAGGGCGACTTCACGCACCGCCTGGACCTCGACACGCGCGACGAGGTGGGCCGCATGGCGGCCGCGCTGAACCAGGCGGTGGAGGCCATGGCGCGGGCCCTCCAGGAAGTGGCCCAGGCGGCCGGCCACACGGCCACGGCCGCGGAGCAGCTCACGGCCGCGGCGGAGCAGATCTCGTCCGGAGCGCAGGAGCAGGCGGCCTCCCTGGAGGAGACCGCGGCCTCGCTGGAGGAGATCACGGCCACCGTCAAGCAGAACGCGGACAACGCCCAGCAGGCCAACCAGCTGGCGGTGGCCTCGCGCGAGGTGGCGGAGCGAGGCGGCCAGGTGGTCACCGCGGCGGTGTCCTCCATGGGGGAGATCAGCCAGGCCTCCTCGAAGATCGCGGAGATCATCACCGCCATCGACGAGATCGCCTTCCAGACCAACCTGCTGGCGCTGAACGCCGCGGTGGAGGCCGCGCGGGCCGGCGAGCAGGGGCGGGGCTTCGCCGTGGTCGCCTCGGAGGTGCGCAACCTGGCCCAGCGGTCGGCCTCCGCGGCCAAGGAGATCAAGGCCCTGATCCAGGACTCGGTCCAGAAGGTCAGCGCGGGGGCCGAGCTGGTGAACAGGTCGGGCCAGGCGCTGGAGGAGATCGTCACGTCGGCCAAGCGGGTGACCGAGATCAACGCGGAGATCGCCGCCGCCAGCGCCGAGCAGTCGCGCGGCATCGACCAGGTCAACAAGGCCGTCACCGAGATGGACCAGGTGACGCAGGCCACGGCCTCCCAGACGGAGGAGCTGTCGGGGACGGCGCAGGCGCTGGCGGCTCAGGCGCAGCAGCTCCAGCGGCTGGTCGCCCGCTTCAAGCTCGGCGGCTCCCGGGAGGGGTACCAGGCGCCCGGCGCGCCCGCGGGGCAGGAGGTGGCGGCCGCCCCGAAGGCACCGGCCCCGGTCAAGCGGCCGGTCTCCGGGGCGGTGCCGGCCCGG
>JBBIOF010000330.1:0-3829 GCA_037443505.1 Candidatus Rokuibacteriota bacterium | reverse complement strand
GCCTCGGCCCGGCTGGGCGCCGGGCCGCTGGCGCCGTAGGGCGCCAGTCCCCGCTCCGAGGGATCGTTGCGGACCAGCGCGAGGCCCACGGGCAGCACGAAGGCCAGCAGGCCCGCGCCCAGCCAGAGGAAGCTCTCCCGCCAGCCGTACCAGACGGTCAGCGCCGTGGCCAGGGGGATGACGACGAGCTGGCCCGCCGACATGCCGCCGCCGGCGATGCCGATGACGAGCCCGCGCCGCGCCTCGAACCACCGGGCGGCCACCGCCGAGCCGGTGGCGAGGCCAAGTCCGCCCGCGCCCAGGGCCATGACGAGCCCCGTGGTGACGTACACGTGCCAGAGGGCCTGGACGAAGGAGGCGCCGATGGCGCCGGCGCCCAGCAGGACCAGGGACAGCGCGATCACCCGACGCGGGCCCCAGCGGTCGGCCAGCCGCCCCACGAGTGGCCCCGCGGCGCCCAGCAGGATGAGGGAGACCGCCGCGGCCCCGGACAGGGCGCCGCGGGTCCAGCCGAACTCGGCCTCCATGGGCTTGATGTAGACGCCGAAGACGGACCGCAGCCCGGAGGCCGCCATCATGCAGACGGTGAGTGCCGCCAGCACGATCCAGGCGGGGTGCAGCCGGCGGCCGTGGCTCACGCCCGTTGGGATGCGGGGCGGGGCGCCGGCGATTCCGGGGCGCCGGTCCCGATCAGCGCCCGTGGAGCCTTCGGGGGCCCCGGAGGCGCGCGGAGTCCCCCGTCGCGTCAGCCGACCGGCCGGGCCGCCGCGGCGCGCCGGAACACGATCCGGTCGCCCTCGGCGTCCACCGTCACGGTGTCGCCTTCCCCGAACTCGCGCTCCAGGATGCGCCGGGCCAGCGGGTCCTGGACCAGCCGCTGGATGGCGCGCTTGAGCGGCCGGGCCCCGAAGGTCGGATCGTAGCCCTCGCGGGCCAGCAGCGCGCGGGCCGCGTCGGTGACCTCCAGGCTGATGCGGCGGTCGGCGAGCCGCCGCGCGAGGTGGCCGACCTGGATGTCCACGATCCGGGCCAGTTCCTCGCGGCCGAGCGGCGAGAAGATCACCACCTCGTCGATCCGGTTGAGGAACTCGGGCCGGAGCGTGCGGCGGAGCTCCTCCATGAGGAGGGGCCGGACCTTCTCGGGCTTCTCGTACTCCCGGAAGATGTGGCTGCCCAGGTTCGAGGTCATGATGACCACGGTGTTGCGGAAGTCCACCGTCCGCCCCTGGCCGTCGGTGAGCCGCCCGTCGTCCAGGAGCTGGAGCAGCACGTTGAAGACGTCCTGGTGCGCCTTCTCGACCTCGTCGAAGAGGATCACCGAGTACGGCCGCCGGCGCACCGCCTCCGTGAGCTGGCCGCCCTCCTCGTAGCCCACGTACCCCGGCGGGGCCCCGATCAGGCGCGCCACCGTGTGCTTCTCCATGTACTCGGACATGTCGATGCGGATCATGGCGCGCTCGTCGTCGAAGAGGAACTCGGCCAGCGCCCGGGCCAGCTCGGTCTTGCCCACGCCCGTGGGGCCCAGGAACAGGAAGGAGCCGATGGGCCGGTTGGGGTCGCTGAGCCCCGAGCGGGCCCGGCGGACCGCGTCGGCCACGGCCCGGATGGCCTCGTCCTGGCCCACCACGCGGCGGTGCAGGCGCTCCTCCATCTGGAGGAGCTTCTGGGTCTCACCCTCCAGGAGCCGGGTCACCGGGATCCCCGTCCACCGGGCCACGGTGGCGGCGATGTCCTCCTCGTCAACCTCCTCGCGGACCATCCGCCCCCGCTCGGGCTGGTCCGCCGGCCCCTCGATCTCGCCCAGCTCCTTCTCCAGGCGGGGGAGCACGCTGTACTGCAGCTCGGCGGCGCGGTTCCAGTCGGCCGCGCGGGTGGCCTCGGCCAGGGCCCGGCGGGCGGCCTCGATCTCCTCCTTCACCCGGCTGGCGCGGCTCAGGCTCTCCTTCTCGGCCTGCCACCGCGCCCGGAGCCCGGCCGCCTTCTCCTTGAGCTCGGCCAGCTCGCCGTCGATCCGTGCCAGCCGCTCGCGGGAGGCCGGGTCGTCGTCGCGGGCCACCGAGACGCGGTCGATCTCCAGCTGCATGATGCGGCGCTCGACCTCGTCGATCTCCTGGGGCTTGGAGTCGATCTGCATGCGGATGCGCGCGGCGGCCTCGTCCACCAGGTCGATGGCCTTGTCGGGCAGGAAGCGGTCCGCAATGTAGCGGTTGGACAGCACCGCCGCGGCCACCAGCGCCGCGTCCTTGATCTTCACCTTGTGGTGGCGCTCGTAGCGCTCCTTGAGGCCCCGGAGGATGGAGATGGCATCCTCCACGGACGGCTCGCGCACCAGGATGGGCTGGAAGCGCCGCTCCAGGGCCGGGTCCTTCTCCACGTGCTTGCGGTACTCGTCCAGGGTGGTGGCGCCGATGCAGCGCAGCTCCCCGCGGGCCAGGGCGGGCTTGAGCATGTTGGCCGCGTCCACCGCGCCCTCCGCGGCGCCGGCCCCCACGATGGTGTGCATCTCGTCGATGAAGCAGATGATCTGCCCCTCGGCCTCCGTGATCTCCTTGAGCACCGCCTTGAGCCGGTCCTCGAACTCGCCCCGGTACTTGGACCCCGCCACCATGGCGCCGATGTCCAGGGCCAGCACCCGCTTGTCCCGGAGACCCTCCGGCACGTCGCCGGCCACGATGCGCTGGGCCAGGCCCTCCACGATGGCCGTCTTGCCCACCCCCGGCTCGCCGATCAGGACCGGGTTGTTCTTGGTGCGCCGGGAGAGGACCTGGATGACGCGGCGGATCTCGTCGTCGCGGCCGATCACCGGGTCGAGCCGGCCCTTGCGCGCCATGTCGGTGAGGTCCCGCGAGTAGCGCTGGAGCGCCTGGTACTTCTCCTCGGGGTTGGGGTCGGTGACCCGCTGGGTGCCGCGCACCTCGGCCAGCGCCCGGTAGATCCCCTCGGCGGTGACGCCGCTGGCGGCCAGGACGCGGGCGGCGGCACCCTCGCGGTCCTGGGCGATGCCGATGAGCAGGTGCTCGGTGGAGACGTACTCGTCGCGCAGGCGCTCGGCCTCCCCCTGGGCGCGCTCGATGGCCGCCCGCAACCGGTCGCCCAGGTACTGCTGGCCGACGCCCTGCACCCGCGGGAGCTTCGCCAGCTCCGCCTCGAGCTGGCGCTGCAGGACCTCCGGGCGCGCGCCGAGCTTGGCCAGAATGGGGCCCACCACCCCCTCGCGCTGCTGGATGAGCGCGTGCAGGAGGTGCTCGGCCTCGATCCCCTGGTGGTTGAGCTGGTCGGCCAGCGACTGGGCCGCCTGCAGCGCCTCCTGGGCCTTGACGGTGAGCCTGTCGAATCGGATCACGATCGCACCTGTCCGAGCCACGCCCGCGGGTCGTCCGCCCGCCGGGCGGCCAGTTTCCGGTAGAGCTCCTGCTCCTCCGGCGTGAGGTTGGAGGGCATCACGATCTTCACCGTCACGAGCTGGTCGCCGCTGCCGCCGCCCTTGAGCCGGGGCATCCCGTAGCCCGGCAGGCGGAACGTCCGGCCGCTCGACGTGCCCGGCGGCACCTTCATGGACACCTTGCCCCGGAGCGTGGGGACCTCCACGGTGGCCCCCAGCGCCGCCTCCGGCGCGGTGATCGGCAGCTCCAGCGCGACGTCGTCCCCCTTGCGCTCGAAGAGCGGGTGCGGCGCGACGGTGACCGTCAGGTAGAGGTCACCCCGCCGGCCCGGCGGGCCGCCCCCCTCGCCGGCCACGCGCACGCGCTGGCCCGTCTTCACGCCCGCCGGGATCCTGACGTCGACCTGCCGGCGCGCGGGCTGCCAGCCGCGGCCCCGGCACGTGGGG
>JBBIOF010000329.1:0-3829 GCA_037443505.1 Candidatus Rokuibacteriota bacterium | reverse complement strand
CCCCGGCCGTGCTGGCGCGCCTGGCCGCCGCCGGCGTCCGCGTCCACCGCACCGACCGCCACGGCGCCGTCCTGCTGGAGTCCGACGGCGCCCGGCTCACCGTCACGCGGTGGGCCACCGGCCACGTCGAGCGCTACTGCCTCGACCCGGAGCGCTGCGCTCCGCGGTGAGCCGCCTCACGGCCGCGGGCCGTTCCTGCTAAGCTTGGTTTGTCAGCGGGCGATGGGCGGCGGATCCCCCTCGCGGACCTCCTCGCGTAGAATCGGTCCGGCTCCCGGCCTGCATCCCCCACGGAGAGAGGACACGTGGCACGAGTCAACGAGCACTACCTGAAGCTCCGGTCCAGCTACCTGTTCACCGAGATCGCCCGCCGGGTGAAGGCCTTCCAGGCCGCCCACCCCGAGGCGCGCATCATCCGGCTGGGCATCGGCGACGTCACCCAGCCGCTGGCCCCCGCCGTCATCCAGGCCCTGCACGAGGCCGTGGACGAGATGGCCCGCGCCGAGACGTTCCGGGGCTACGGCCCCGAGCCCGGCTACGAGTTCCTCACCGAGCTGATCGCGAGCCGCGACTACCGCGCGCGGGGCATCGCCGTGAGCCCGGACGAGATCTTCGTGAGCGACGGGGGCAAGAGCGACAGCGCCAACATCCAGGAGATCTTCGCGGCCGACGCCGTGGTGGCCGTCTGCGACCCGGTCTACCCGGTCTACGTGGACAGCAACGTGATGGCCGGGCGCGCGGGAGCGGCCGACGACGCCGGGCGGTACGCCGGGCTCGTCTACCTGCCCTGCACCGCCGACAACGGCTTCCAGCCGCCGCTGCCCGACCGCCATGTGGACCTGGTCTACCTGTGCTATCCGAACAACCCAACCGGGGCGGTGCTCGGGCGCGACGCCCTGGCCCGCTGGGTGGACTGGGCCCGGCGGGAGGGCGCGGTGATCCTCTACGACGCGGCCTACGAGGCCTACGTGCGCGAGCCGGGCGTGCCGCGCTCCATCTTCGAGGTGGAGGGCGCCCGCGAGGTGGCCATCGAGTTCCGCAGCTTCTCCAAGACGGCGGGCTTCACGGGCACGCGGTGCGCCTTCACCGTCGTGCCCCGGGAGGTGACGGGGCGCACGGCCGCCGGGGAGGCGGTGAGCCTGAACGCGCTCTGGCTCCGGCGCCAGTCCACGAAGTTCAACGGCGTGCCCTACATCGTCCAGCGGGCCGCCGCCGCGGTCTACACGGACGAGGGCGCCCGCCAGGTGCGGGCGCAGATCGACGCCTACATGGAGAACGCCCGCGTCATCCGGGAAGGCCTGGAGGCGGTGGGCCTCACCGTCCACGGCGGGCGGAACGCCCCGTACCTGTGGGTCAAGACGCCGGGGCGGCTCACGTCCTGGGAGTTCTTCGACCGGCTGCTCGGCGAGGCCCACGTGGTGGGCACGCCCGGCGCGGGGTTCGGGCCCAGCGGGGAGGGCTACCTCAGGCTCACGGCCTTCGGCCGGCGGGACCAGACCGAGGAGGCCGTGGAGCGGATCCGCAAGCGCCTGCGGCTCTGATCAGCCGGCCCGGCGCGTCAGCCCTCGTAGCTGCGCTCGTACTGTGCGCGCAGCCGCTCCAGCTCCTCGGGGTCGAGCCGCATGCCCAGCGAGAGCCCCATCTCGCCCAGGATGGTCTTGATCTCGTTGAGCGACTTCTTGCCGAAGTTCTTCGTCTTGAGCAGCTCGGACTCGGTCTTCTGGACCAGGTCCGCGATGGTGCGGATGTTGGCCGTCTTCAGGCAGTTGGAGGCACGGACCGACAGCTCCAGCTCGTCCACGTTGCGGAAGAGGTTCTCGTTGAGCTCGGCCCGCGGCCGGAGCTCGGGCTCGACCTCCTCGGTCTCCGGGACCGCCTCGGGGAAGTCCGTCAGCAGGTCGAAGTGGTCCTCCAGGATGCGCGAGGCCTCGCCCACGGCGGCCTGCGGGGTCACGCTGCCGTCGGTCCAGACCTCCACCACCAGGCGCTCCCGCCCGCCGCCCAGGGGCTCCACGTGGACGTTGACGCGCTCGATGGGCGAGAAGTCGGTGTCCAGCAGGATGGCGTTGATGGGCAGCGCCTCCGGCTCCCGCCGCTCGGCGGGCACGTAGCCGCGGCCGCGCTCCACGCAGACCTCCATCTCCAGCACGCCGTCCTTATCCAGCGTGGCCAGGGGCGTGTCCGGCGTGAGGATCTCGACGTCGGCGTCCTTCTCGAAGTCGCCGGCCTTCACCACCCCCGGCCCCTGGGCCTTGAGCCGGAGGATCTTGGGCCGGTTGACGTGGAGGCGGAACACCACCTTGCGCAGGTTCATCAGGATGTCGAGCGTGTCCTCGGTGACCCCCTGGAGGAAGGAGAACTCGTGCAGCACGTTCTCGATCTTCACCCAGGTCGGCGCCGCCCCGTGGATGGCGGACAGGAGGGCCCGGCGGTAGGCGTTGCCGACGGTCAGCGCGAAGCCCGGCTCGAACGGCTCGATGACCAGCTTGCCGTAGGTGGGCTCGGACACTTGCCAGGTGTGCTGGGTTGGGAGCGCGAGCTCCAGCATGAGGACCCCCTTGGGAAAATCCGGGGCTGAGCCCCGACCGGCTAGTATAGCAGAGATCGTGACAGACCCCGGAGTGCTCGAGCAGGAAGATGCGGGACATGCAGTGACAGACTCCCGGACACGTCACAGAGACGACTCGTCGCAAAGAGGCCACGGACCGGGCTCCGTCGGGGTGTAAACTCGAAAGATCATGAGGTTACGCCGCCGGACGGCCGTCGCCGTCCTCCTCGGGCTGGCCGCGCTCGGGCTGGAGGCCTGGCGCGTCCTCACCCCGGCCCCGGCCCTCCGGCAGGGCCCCCGGCTGGTCGAGATCCCCGCCCACGTGGGCGTGGTGGAGATCGCCGGCCGCCTGAAGGAGGCCGGCGCGATCCGGAGCCCGGAGGGGCTGGTGGTGCTCAGCGTGCTCCGGGGGTCGGCGCGCTCGCTCAAGGCCGGGGAGTACGAGATCCCGAGCGGCGCCGACACCCTCGACATCCTGGCGCTGCTCGAGAGCGGCCGGGTCCGCCAGCATCCCGTGCTGCACCCGGAGGGGGCCACGGTGGCGGAGCTGGGCCGGACCCTCGAGGCGGCCGGGCTGGCCCGGGCGGACGGCGTCCTGCGGGTCGCGCGCGACCCGGCCTTCCTCCGCGCCCACGGCATCGAGGCGCCCAGCGCGGAGGGCTACCTGTTCCCCGACACCTACTACTTCGTCCGCGGGATGACGCCGGAGCAGATGCTGGGGCGCATGGTGCAGCGCCTCCAGAGCCGCCTCACGCCGGAGCTCAGGGCCCGGGCTGCCGGGCGCGCCCTCTCCGTCCACGCCCTGCTCACGCTGGCGTCCATCATCGAGCGCGAGGCCGTGGTGCCGGAGGAGCGGCGGCTCATCTCCGCGGTGTTCTGGAACCGCCTCAAGCTCGGGATGCCGCTCCAGGCCGACCCGACGGTGCAGTACGCCGCCGGCAAGGAGCGGCGCGCACTCACCCGCGCCGACCTCGCGAGCGACCATCCCTACAACACCTACCAGCGCGCGGGCCTGCCGCCGGGCCCCATCGCCAGCCCCGGCCTGGGCGCCATCGAGGCGGCGCTCGACCCGGCGCCCGTCAGCTACCTCTACTTCGTGAAGAAGGACGACCAGCACCACCACTTCTCGACGACCCTCGAGGAGCACAACCGGGCCGTCATCCGCTGGCGCCTCGCACGCTCCCGGTGAACGTGCTATAACTCCCCGCGGCATGACGCGCTCGACGGCCCTCCCGCGCGACGGGCGCCCGGCCGCGCCCGTGGCCGGGGCGCCGCCGCTCT
>JBBIOF010000328.1:0-3831 GCA_037443505.1 Candidatus Rokuibacteriota bacterium | reverse complement strand
TCCTCGCCGATCTCCGCCCGCCAGCGCGCCTCGTAGCGCGCCAGCCCCGCGGCCGAGACGTCGCCGGCGGCGAGCGCCTCGGCGGCCGCCTCGCCGGCGAGCTGTCCCGTGACCATGGCGTGGTAGATCCCCTCGCCCGTGTAGGCGTTGACGAACCCGCCGGCGTCGCCGCAGAGGAGCACGCGGTCGGCCACCGTGCGCGGGAGCGGGCCGCCCAGCGGCAGGCGGTAGGCTTTGACGTTCTCCGGGTTCGAGCGGCCGTCCACCACGCCCCGGGCCCGCGCCTCCTCCACGAAGCGCCGGTGGAGCGCCCGCGGCGGCCCCGCGAGGCGGCTCCGGTAGAAGGACAGCAGGAAGCCCACGCCCGCGTCCACGCACCCCGCCTTCGGGAAGACGTAGCCGTAGCCGGGCCAGCCCCGGTAGCCGTAGACCACGTGCATCGTGTCCGGCTCCACGACGCGCAGCTCGGCGAGGTCGGTCTCCTCCGTGGTGTCGAGCGCGAGCCTGTCGGGATCGCCGCCGTCGGCCAGGCCCGCCGCGCGAGCCACCACGCCGTTCACGCCGTCGGCGCCGATCACCACCCGCCCGGCGAAGGCGCGGCCGTCCAGGGTCCGCACGATCTCGCACCCGGCCGACCGCTCGACCTCCACCACCCGCGCGCCCTCGACCACCGCCGCCCCCGCCGCGCGCGCCCGGGCCAGCAGCGCCGCGTCCCACTCCAGGCGGCGGAAGGTGAGGTAGAGGGGCCCGCCGAGCTCCGCCACCACGTGCGCGCCCGCCGGCGACTCCATGCGGACCCGGCGGACCTCGTGCAGGGCCACGCGTCCCGCCATCCAGGTGCGCAGGTCGGGGAAGCGGCGCCAGACGCCGGCGCGGATGCCGCCCCCGCAGGGCTTGTCGCGGGGAAACCGGCTCCGGTCCAGCACGAGCACGCGCACGCCGCGCACGGCGAGGGCGGCGGCGGCCGTGGCGCCCGCCGGACCGCCCCCGACCACGATGACGTCCTCCACGGGCGAGATTCTAAACGAGCCGCTACAATGGCGCTGGATGCCGGACTTCCTCCCCTTCGTCCGCCGCTGGTTCGAGACGACCTTCGGGGAGCCCACCGCGCCCCAGCGCGACGGCTGGGAGGCCATCGCCTCCGGCCGCGACACGCTCATCATCGCGCCCACCGGCTCCGGCAAGACGCTGGCGGCGTTCCTGTGGGCCCTGGACCACCTGCACCGGCTCGGGCTCGAGGGCCGCCTGGAGGACCGGGTCCACGTGGTCTACGTCTCGCCGCTCCGGGCGCTCAACAACGACATCGAGAAGAACCTGCGGGCGCCCCTGGCCGGCCTCCGGGCGGCGGCCACGGCCGACGGCCTGAGACCGCCGGAGATCCGGGTGGCGGTGCGCACGGGCGACACGCTGGCGCCCGCGCGGCAGGCGATGACGCGCCGGCCGCCCCACGTCCTGATCACCACCCCGGAGTCGCTCTACATCCTCCTCACCGCCGAGCGGTTCCGCCCGGCGCTCGCCTCGACCCGGTTCGTCATCGTGGACGAGGTGCACGCCCTGCTGGGCGGCAAGCGCGGGGCCCACCTGGCGCTCTCGCTGGAGCGCCTGCAGGCGCTGGTCGAGGAGCGCCACCCGGGGCGGCGGCCGCAGCGCATCGGCTGCTCGGCGACGGTGCGGCCCGTGGAGGAGGCCCTGGCCTTCCTCACCGGTGCCACCGCCCGGGACCCGGTGGTGGTGGACGCCGGCTTCGCCCGCCCGATGGACCTCGAGGTGGTGGCGCCGGTGGACGACTTCCTCACCGCGGCGAGCGACACCGTCTGGGACGCGGCCCTCCAGCAGATCGCCGAGATGGTGCGGGCCCACCGCACCACCCTGGTCTTCGCCCAGAGCCGGCGGGCCGCCGAGCGCCTGGCCAGGGACCTCAACGACAGGATCACCGATGGGGCCGTAAGAGCCCATCACGGCTCGCTTTCGCGCCGCTCGAGACTGGAGGCCGAGGAGCGCCTGAAGAGCGGCGACCTCCGGGCGCTGGTGGCCACCTCGTCGCTGGAACTGGGCATCGACGTCGGCGCCATCGACCTGGTCGTCCAGCTCCAGTCGCCCCGCACGGTGGCCGCGGCGCTCCAGCGGGTGGGCCGTTCGGGCCACCTGCTCTCGCGCGTGTCGAAGGGCCGCCTGGTGGTCACCCGGGGCGAGGAGCTGCTGGAGGCGGCCGCGGTGGTGCGGGCCATCCGTGCCCGGCAGCTCGACGCCATGGCCATGCCGCGGGCGCCGCTCGACGTGCTCGCGCAGCAGGTCGTGGCGGCCGTGGCCGCGGAGTCGGTGTCCGTGGACGAGCTGTGGCGCCGCTGCCGGCGGGCCGGGCCCTACCGCGACCTCTCCCGCGAGGACTTCGTGGCCGTGGTCCGGATGCTGGCCGACCCGCTGCCGGCCGAGGTCCGCGGCGCCGGCCCCCGCATCCTCTGGGACCGCGTCAACGACCGGCTGCACGCGCGCCGGGGCAGCCGGCTGCTCGCGCTGACCTCCGGCGGCGCCATCCCCGACTCCGGGCTCTACGACGTCTTCGTGGCCGACACCGACCTCAAGGTCGGCACGCTCGACGAGGAGTTCGTCACCGAGAGCCTGCCGGGCGACGTGTTCCTCCTCGGCTCCCACGCCTGGCGTCTCGTCCGCGTGCAGGCCGACCGCGTGCTGGTGGAGGACGCGCAGGGCATGTCCCCCACCATCCCGTTCTGGCGGGGCGAGCACCCCTCGCGGTCGTGGGACCTCGGGGTGGCCGTGGGCCGGCTCAGGCGCGAGGCGGCGGAGCGCCTGGACGCGCCCGACTTCGCCGCCTGGGCGGCCGCCGAGTGCGGCCTGGACGCCCGCGCGGCGGCGGCCCTCGGGGCGTGGCTCCGGAAGGCGGGCGAGGTGCTGGACGGCGTGCCGGACGACCGGACGCTCGTGGTCGAGTCGTTTTCCGACGAGATGGGCGGACGCCACGCCATGCTCCACTCCGTCTTCGGCATGCGCGTCAACGGCGCCTGGGGCATGGCCCTCAAGGAGAAGGTGCGCCGGGCCTACGGGCTCCAGGCGGAGGCGAGCCACGTGGACGACGGCATCCTCCTCTCCTTCGCCCCGGGCCAGGTCCCGCCCTCGCCCGAGCGTTTGGCGACGCTGGTGGAGCCCGAGGAGGTGGACGGCCTGCTGGCGCGGGCCGTCATCGGCTCTCCCCTCTTCGCCACGCGGTTCCGCCACTGCGCCGTCCGCTCGCTCTTCATCCCGCGGATGCAGCGAGGCCGCCGGACGCCCGCGTACCTGCAGCGCCTCAAGGCCGACGCGCTGCTGGAGGCCGTGGGCGGCCAGCCGGAGTTCCCCGTGGTGGCGGAGACGCTGCGCGAGTGCTTCGAGGACGCGCTGGACGTTCCGCGGCTCCGGCGACTGCTGGAGCGCGTGCACGACCGGGAGCTGGCCGTCCGGGCCGTGGACACGCCGCTGCCGTCGCCCTTCGTCTACCCGCTGCTGCTGGCCTGGGACTGGGCGTACCTGGACGCCGGCCACGCCGAGGAGCGGCGCAGCGACGCCGTGGCCATGCGCAAGGCGTGGACCGCGGCGCCCGGTCCCCTCGGGCCCGAGGTGGTGGCCGTGGTGGAGGCCGAGCTGCAGCGGACGGCGCCGGGACGGCGGGCCCGCGACCCCAACGAGCTGGCCGCGATCCTGGACGACCTGGGCGACCTCACGGACGAGGAGATCGCGGCCCGCGTGGAGGGCGACCCGGACCGGCTCGTGGCCGCCCTCGCCGGGGAGCGCCGCGTCGCCACCGTGGAGCTCGGCTCCGGCCGCCGGGCCTGGATC
>JBBIOF010000327.1:0-3846 GCA_037443505.1 Candidatus Rokuibacteriota bacterium | reverse complement strand
GCGGGCCTTAGCTTCTGACATGACCTTTAACATATTCTGCGAGAGTCATTAGTGCCGCTGCCCCGCCGGTTCTACCGGCGTCCGGCGCGCGCCGTGGCCCGCGACCTGCTGGGCTGCGTGCTGGTCTCCCGGAAAAGCGGCACCGTCGCGGCCGGTCGCATCGTCGAGGTGGAGGCCTACCTCGGGCCCGAGGACGCGGCCTCCCACGCGGCGTTCCGGCCCGGCAGCCACCCGCTGTTCTACGGCGACGGCGGGTTCGCCTACGTCTTCGTCAACTACGACCTGCACTGCTGCCTGAACGCCATCGCCGACCGGCCCGGGCGCCCCGGTTGCGTCCTGATCCGTGCGCTGGAGCCGGTGGCCGGCCTCGCCGCCATGGCCCGGCGGCGGGGCGTGCCGGCGGAGTCGCCGCGCCTGGCCAGCGGGCCCGGCAACGTGACGCGCGCGCTGGGAATCACGCGCCGCGACAACGGCACCGACCTCACGCGCGGCCGGCTCACCGTCGAGCCGCCCGACCGCCCCCGCGACTTCACCATCGCCGTGGGGCCGCGCGTCGGCATCCGCCGGGCCGCGGACCTTCCCCTCCGGTTCTGGATCGCGGGGAGCCCCTTCGTCTCCCGGCCCTGAGCAGGCCGGATCAGAGCGGGTACGGCACCAGCTCGCGCGCGACCTCCACCTCGCCGCCGAAGGCGTGGCGCGCCTCCTGCGCGAGGGCCGCCACCTCGCCGTGGTAGTCCGCCTCGACGTGGGTGAGGATGAGCCGGCGCACGCCCGCCCGCGCGGCGACCTCCCCCGCCTCCTGCGCGGTGGAGTGGGCACCGAAGCGGCCGCGGTCCCGGCTGGGGAACGTCGCCTCGTGGATCAGCGTGTCGGCCCCGCGCGCCAGGGTCACCACGCCCTCCGCCGGCACGGTGTCGGAGGAGTAGACGACGCCCGGCCGCCCGGCCGGGTCCACGCGCACCGCGAAGTTGGGCATGGCGCCGTGGTCGTTGGGCGCGGTGCTCACGGCGAGGTCGTCCAGCGCGAAGGCCGGGGCGCCGGGCTCGAGGGCGATGGCGTCGAGGGCCAGCGGGAACATCCCCGGCCGCCGCCACAGGCGGAAGACGTCCAGCAGCAGCCGCAGCGGCTCGACGTGCTCGGGCCGGCTCAGGACGGTGAGCGGCGCCTGCCGCCCCAGCAGGATCAGGTTCTGCAGGAGCGCGGGCAGGCCGTAGGCGTGGTCGGCGTGCAGGTGGGTGATGACCACGTGCGTGAGGACCAGCGGGTCCACGCCGGCCCGCCGGAGCCGGGCCACGGGGCTGCCCCCGCAGTCCACCAGCACCGCCCCGCGGCGGCCGACGAACACCAGGGACGTGGTGTCGCGCGCGGCGGTCGGGATGGCGCCCGAGGTGCCCAGGAACACGAAGTGCATCAGCGCTCCAGGCGCAGGGCGTCGGGATCGAACAGCGCGTCGGGCAGCCCCGTGTTCACCGAGGCGGAGCGGACGGTGATCAGGACGAGCAGGTGGCCGTCCACGAACACCTCCCAGCGGTACGGGAGGTGGAAGCCGCCGGCCAGGGGCCGGTGGTCCGAGAACGTCCGGTCCACCACCCGGGGCGCGCCGTCGCCGCTCCCTCCTGGAACGCCGGGCAGGCGCTCCCGCGTGACGATGCGCAGCACGCCGTACTCCGGGTCGAACCAGACTGCGGGACGGTCGCGCTCGTCGGAGGCCGCCCCGACGACGGTCACGGCGCGGCCCCGGTAGCGGGTCCCGTGGCTCACGTCGGTCCGGATGCCGAGGGCCTGCCACTCGGCGAGGAGGTCCGCCGCGGTCCCGGTGAACGGCGCGGGCAGGCGGCTCGGGGCGGCGTCGTGACCGTGCGGGGCCTCGAAGGTCCTGCCCCGGGCGTCGCGCGCCCAGGCGCGCCCCCCGGCCGCCAGGCGCACCTCGCGCCCTCCCTCGATCGTCACTTCCACGCGCTGCCTGTCCGGCGCCTTGAAGAACAGAACCTGCTCGCCCGTCGATCGGGTGTGGCGGCCGGACGGGTCGTAGAGGACCAGCGACTGGCGGAGCGTGAGATCGGACACCCGCGTGCCCCCCAGGCGGGCCACGAAGGCCTCGACGGCCTGGCGCGCGTCGGAGGCGGCCGCCCAGGGCGCCCCGGCGAGCGCGCCCAGGAGCAGCCCGGCGAGCAGTGCCCGAGCCACGCCTCGGTTATACGAGGCGCTCCCGCCGGAAGTCAACGAAGGGCCCGATTTTTCGGGCTAAATTGTTTGACACCCCGCGAAGCGCCTGGGTAGTATCGAGGAAAACCCAAGGAGACCGCGTGCCAACCACCGAGAACTTCGGCGTCGTGGATCTCATCCTCCAGGCCGGCCCGGTCGCGAAGACGGTCCTCGTCATCCTGATGGTCTTCTCGGTCGTCAGCTGGGCGCTCATCGTCGAGAAGTGGTGGCAGTTCCGGCGGGTGCGCCGGGAGACGCTGGCCTTCCTCCGCGTGTTCCGCGAGGGACGGCGCTCGTCGGCGGTCCTGGGCGCGGCCAAGAAGTACCGGGAGAGCCCGCTGGCCCAGCTCTACGGCGCGGCGTACCAGGAGATCGCTGGCCTGGAGGACGCGCTGGAGGAGCTGGACGAGGCGGTCGCCCCCGACCGGGTGGAGGTGGCCCAGCGGGCCATGCGCCGCGCGGCCACCCACGAGGTGGCGCGCCTGGAGCGGTACCTGCCCTTCCTGGCCACCACGGCCAGCGCGACGCCCTTCATCGGCCTGTTCGGGACCGTGTGGGGCGTGATGGCCGCCTTCCACGGTATCGGCCAGCAGGGCTCCGCCAACCTGGCCGTGGTCGCCCCCGGCATCTCCGAGGCGCTGATCGCCACGGCCTTCGGCCTCGGCGCGGCCATCCCGGCCGTCATCGGCTACAACTACTTCGTCAATCGCGTGAAGCACTGGGCCGCGGAGATGGACGGTTTCATGCTGGACCTGCTCAACGCCCTCTCCCGCCCGGTCGCCGGCGCCCCGAAGGTCGCCCGCCCCGGCAAAGATGGCATTTAAGCTGGACGACGGCGACGGCGCGCGCCGCGTCGGCACGACGCTCGCCGAGATCAACATCATCCCCCTGGTGGACGTCGTGCTCGTGCTGCTGCTGATCTTCATGCTGACGGCGCCCATGATGTACCGGGGGATCGACGTCAACCTGCCGCGGGCGGCCTCGAAGCCCACGGCGGTCGAGGAGCGGATGGTCCTCACGGTCACGCGGGACCAGGGCTATTACCTGAACGACCGCCGGGTGACGGCCGGCGGCCTCGAAGGCGCGCTCCGCGAGGCGTTCCGCAACCGCACCGACCGGACGCTCTACCTGAAGGCCGACGCCGGGCTGTCGTACGGGACCGTGGTGGAGACGATGGACCGGGTGCGGCGCGCGGGGATCGAGCGGCTCGGCATGGTGACGGAGCCGGTGCGCGAGCGCTGAGATGTCGACGGCGGCGATGACGCTGGGATGGCGTCCGCGTCCGCGACTGGGTCCCGCGCTCCGGCGGTTCCGGCTGCCCTTCCTGCCGCTCGCCGTGTCGGCGACGGCCCACCTGGCGTTCGCGCTCGCCCTGGTGGCCGGCGCCGCCGCCTGGCGCGCCGCCCAGCCCAGGACCTACGTGGTGAACCTGGTGCCCGCGGTGGCGGCGGTGGGCGTGCCCCAGGGCCAGCCGACCCCGGTGCCGTCGCTGCCCCCGCGCGTGGTGGAGCCCGCCCCCCTGCCGCCCAGGACCGAGAAGCCCGAGGCGAAGGCGCTGCCGGAGCCGGCGCCCTCCATGCCGCCGCGGACCCGGGAGTCGGTGGGCCTGCCCGACCGCGCGTTGCCGCCGCGGACGGCCGC
>JBBIOF010000326.1:0-3848 GCA_037443505.1 Candidatus Rokuibacteriota bacterium | reverse complement strand
CTGCCCGCGCGGCGCCCGGACGACGAGGCGCGCCACCACGGTGGGCACGAGCCGCCGCTCGACCTCTTCGAGCGCGCGGGCGTGACGGAGTTCACCGGGGGACAGCGGGGCCCGGCCTTCACCCTGCCCGCGCTGGCCGGGGGGAGCGCATCACTCGACACCTGGCGCGGCTCCCTGGTGGTCCTGAACTTCTGGGCCACCTGGTGCACCCCCTGCACCGTGGAGATGCCCACGCTGGAAACGCTCTGGCGCAGCCACCGCCACCGGGGCCTCGTGGTGGTCGGCGTCTCGGTGGACCGCGGCGCGCCGCGCCCCGTCATCGAGCCCTACGTGCGCAACCTGGGGCTCACCTTCCCCATCCTGCTCGACGCCGACGGATCGACCGCCGCGGCCTGGCGGGTCACCGGGCTGCCCGCCACCTTCCTCGTGAAGCCGGGCGGCGAGGTGGCGGGTGTGGCCCTGGGGCCCAGGGAGTGGAACGGCCCGGAGATGCGGGCACTCCTGGAGAGCCTCCTGCCCGGCCGACCCGTGGCGGTCCGGGCGCCTCCAGCTTACCCTGGTCCCGACGGCGGGCGCGGGGGGCGCACGTGGGGAGGCTCCTGATCGGCACCAGCGGCTACGTGTACGACCACTGGCGCGGGCTCTTCTACCCGCCCGGGCTCCCCCAGCGCCGGTGGCTCGCCTACTACGCCGACCGCTTTCCCACCGTCGAGCTGAACAACCCCTTCTACCGGCTGCCGGCCGCGGCCACGTTCGACGCCTGGCGCCGCGCCGTGCCGCCCGGCTTCGTGTTTGCGGTGAAGGCCAGCCGCTTCATCACGCACATGAAGCGCCTGAAGGACGCCGGCCGGCACCTGGGGATCTTCCTCCGTCGGGCCCGCCGGCTCGGCCCCGCGCTGGGCCCCGTGCTGTTCCAGCTTCCGGAGCGCTTCCACGCCGACCTCGAGCGGCTCGACAGCTTCCTGGCGGCCCTCGGGAGCCAGCGGCTGGTGCGGGGGCTCCGGGCGGCGCTGGAGGTGCGGCACGCCTCGTGGCTCGACGCCGCGGTGGTGGAGCGGCTGTCCCGGGCAGGCGTGGCGCTGTGCCTGCACGACTCGGTGTCCCTGAGGGTGGACGGCCCGGTGACGGCGGACTTCGTCTACGTGCGCCGTCACGGCGCCGGCGCGCGCGGGGGCGGCGGCTACTCCGGGCGGGCGCTCCGGGCGGACGCGGAGCGGATCGGAGGCTGGCTCGCGGAGGGCCGCAACGTCTACGTGTACTTCAACAACGACGCCCGCGCCTTCGCCGTCGCCGACGCCCTCACGCTCGGGCGGCTGCTGGCCCGCCGTGGGGCGGCGGCGGGTCGTCCCGGCGCGGGACGATCGAGATCCCGCCGCTCCGCTCCAGCACGGCGTACTTGATCTGGTCCATGCGCTCGAGCCCGTGACGCTCCCGGGCGGCGGCCAGCACGTCGTCCACGTCCACCCGGGCCCGCGCCATGCGGTCCTCCAGGGGACGCCCGTGGGCGACGATGACCAGCGGCACCCCTTCGAGCCACTGCGCCAGGCGCGTGGACCTCCGCTTGAGGAAGGACAGGGCCACGTCCGTGCCCACCAGCGTCACGACCAGCACGAAGGCGCTGGTGATGGACTGGTCGCCGCCGACCATGCCGTTCTGGACCGCCTCGCTGACGATGAGCAGCAGGATCAGGTCGAACGTGGTGATCTGGGCCAGGGTGCGCTTGCCCGTCAGGCGGAACACCGCCATCAGGAGGCCGTAGATCACCAGGGCGCGGAGGACGGGCGTCATCTACGGATGTACCCACTGGCGCAGGCTCAGCGCGCCGCCGTCCCCCAGCCCGACCCGACCCTCGCGGAACCCGAAGCGGTCGGGCTCGTAGTGGATGGTGACCGCGGCCGGCTGCCCGGCGGCGACACGGATCGCGTAGACGAGCCGGTCGCGGCCCGCTTCTGCCCGCTCCGGCTCCGGGACGATGCGGCGCACCTCCACGCCGTCCAGCCAGGCGCGGTCGAGCCACAGCCGCGCCAGCCCGTCCGGCGTGGCCCCGGGCGCGAGGTGAACGCGGAGGGTGGCCGGCGCCCGGTACCGCTCGATCCGCTCGTACCGGACCCGCAGGCCGGCGCCGGCCACCGAGGTGCGGCTCAGCGGCCCGTCGCCGAGCAGGCCCGCCAGCGCCGCCAGGATCACGAGCGCCATGAGCCCGAAGACGGCGCGCTGGATCGTCCAGGAGATCTCCTGGAACGCGAGGTCCTCCGCCACCTCGAGGCCGGGGTACCTGACGGCGGGATTCACACCGTCGCGAGGGTGCAAGCTCGCTGCCACCGGGCACACGGCTCGCCCGTCCGGTGCACGACGGAGGGGGCCGGCGCGGCCCCCTCCAGGGCGGATCAGTCGTGCCCGTGCTGCTTCACCAGCTTGTTGTAGAGGCCCATGACCAGGATCGTCGGCACCCACTGCCCGACGAAGTTCGCCACCTGGCGGCGGCCGGACAGCAGCAGCGCCAGGGACAGCCCCATCGCGGCGACGCCGAACGCCAGGTAGGCGAGCGACGGGATCTCCCGCGCGATGGTGCCAGCAGCGTGCCAGCGACGGTGCGGGCGAGCGTGGGGAGCGGCGGGTCGGAGCGGAGCGGGCTACTCCAGCGAGGGGAGGTAGCGGAGGACGTGGCGGCGATCCGAGCAGGCGACGCACCAGTAGACGCCGTACTCGAAGCCGGGCAGCCTGGCCAGCGCCTGCATCCCGCGGTGGGCGTCGTGGAACGACACGCCGATCTCGCGCGTGAGGCATCGGTCGCAGTAGAACCGCTGGCTGTTCAGGCGGAAGAAGGTCCGCAGCAGCTCCACCACCACCCGCTGTTCCGGCCGGGATCCCGTGTCGGTGGTGCGCTCCCGGACCGCCAGGGCCGCCTGCCGCAGGGCGGTCCGCGCCTCCTCCGTCAGGCTCGACCGCCGCGCGATGGCGTCGATGAGCCGGGCGCACTGCTCCCGCTCCCGGAGCACGGACTCCGCGATGAGCTGCGCGAGGCCCTCGTCCGCCGCGTCGAGCGGCAGGGCCTTGCGGCGCCACTCGCGGACGATCCTGGCTGCCGCCTGGAGGTCCGCCGTCTGAGCCGCCGGCCCATTGCTCGCGGTGGAGTTCCTGGATGCCGACATGTCCCCTCGGGGAGGTTATCGGCGTCGACCGGCCGGGCGCGGAGCCCGGAAACCTGCCGGGGCCCCGGAAGGGGAGGCGGCCCCATGTGGGGACCGGGACCTCAGCCCCGGCCGAGCCTGGGCAGGAGCCGGGAGGCCACGTCGTCCACCTGGGCCAGCTGGTCACCGCCGGCGAACCTCATGACGACGTGGCGGGCGCCGGCGTCGATCCAGCGCTGGAGCCACGCGGCGCACGCCACCACGGGCCCCGCGAAGGCGGCCTGGCGCGCCAGCAGCGACTGCGCGGGCGCCCCGTAGTACGTCTCCAGGAACCCGTGCAGCCGCCGCTCGGCGGCAGCCGGGTCGGGCTGCAGCACGGCGTCCTTGAGCTGCCGCGTGTAGGGGTGGCGCGGCTGGTCGAGCACCGCGCGCGCCGGCCCGCTCTCGACCACCCGCCCCTTCTGCATGACCATGATCCGGTCGGAGAGCTTCATCCCTTCCTGCAAATCTGCCGAGACGAGCAGAATAGCCAGGCCGTTGGTGCGCTGATCCACCAGTTGCTGGTGAATGTACTCGATCGCGCCGATGTCTACGCCGCGCGTGGGCTGCGCCGCGATGAGCAGCCGCGGCGACGAAGACAGTTCGCGGGCCAGCACGACCTTTTGCATATTGCCGCCCGATAGCGACGCCACCGGCAACTCACTGCTGGGGGCCAGG
>JBBIOF010000325.1:0-3850 GCA_037443505.1 Candidatus Rokuibacteriota bacterium | reverse complement strand
GTGGAGGGCGCCTTCGCCCGCGCGCACCGCGTGGTGCGGGCGCGGCTGGCCAACCAGCGGGTGGCGGCCCTGCCGCTGGAGCCGCGCGGGTGCGTGGCGCTCTGGCAGGCCGGCGCGCTGACCTTCTGGACGTCCACCCAGGGCGCCCACAAGACCAAGGCCCTCCTGGCCGAGACCCTGGGGCTGCCCGAGCACCTGGTGCGCGTCATCGCGCCCGACGTGGGCGGCGGCTTCGGCGTGAAGTTCGGGCTCTACGACGAGGAGGTGCTGGCCGCGTTCGCCGCGCGCCGCCTGGGCCGCCCCGTCAAGTGGGTGGAGGGCCGCGGCGAGAGCTTCCTCGCCACCTTCCACGGGCGCGGCATGGTGCACACGGCAGAGCTGGCCGTGGCCGCCGACGGCACGTTCCTCGGCCTCCGGGTCACGGGCGTCGCCGACATGGGCGCGCACCTGGAGGGCTTCACGTGCCTGCCGCCCATCCTGTGCGGCCGCCTGGTCACGGGCGCCTACCGCATCCCCGCCGCCTCCTACGCCGTGCGGGCCGTCTTCACCACCAGGACGCCCACGGGCCCCTACCGTGGCGCCGGGCGGCCGGAGGCCGCCTACATCATCGAGCGGCTGGCCGACCTGGCGGCGCGCGAGCTGGAGCTCGATCCCGCCGAGATCCGTCGCCGCAACCTGCTCCGCGAGGAGGAGTTCCCCTTCCGCTCGCCCTCGGGGCTCACCTACGACACGGGCCGGTACCGGCTCACGCTGGACCGCGCCCTGGCGATGGTGGGCTACCGGGAGCTCAGGGAGGAGCAGGCGCGGCTCCGCCGGCAGGGGCGGTACCTGGGCGTCGGGCTCTCCACCTTCGTCGAGACGGCGAGCACGGGCCCCTCGCGCACCGGCGCGCTGGCCGGCCACGAGTACGGCGCCGTCCGCGTGGAGCCCAGCGGCCGCGTGGTCGTGCTCACGGGCACCTCGCCCCACGGCCAGGGCACCGCCACCACCCTGGCCCAGATCGTCGCGGACGAGCTGGGCCTGACGCCGGAGGACGTCACGGTGCTCCACGGCGACACGGGCGTGGTGCCCACGGGGTTTGGCACGGGCGGCAGCCGCGCCGCGAGCGTGGGCGGGACCGCGGCGCTCCTGGCGGCCCGCGCCGTGCGGGACAAGGCCAGGCGGATCGCGGCCCACCTGCTGGAGGCGGCCGAGCCCGACGTCGAGTTCGACACCGGCCGCTTCCACGTCCGCGGCCTGCCCGACCGCGGGGTGACGCTGGCGGAGGTGGCGCGCGCCGCGCACCGCGGCCAGCAGCTTCCGCCGGGGATGGACCCGGGCCTCGACGCCTCGCGCGTCTGGGATCCGCCGGACTTCACCTTCCCCTTCGGTGTCCACGCGGCCGTCGTGGAGGTCCTGGCCGAGACGGGCGAGGTGCGGCTCCTCCGCTTCGTGGGCGTGGACGACGTGGGCAACGTCATCAACCCCCTGCTGCTCGAGGGCCAGCTCCACGGCGGGATCGCCCAGGGCGTCGCCCAGGCGCTGTGGGAGGAGATCGTCTACGACGACGCCGCGCAGCTCCTCAGCGGGAGCCTCATGGACTACGCGGCGCCGCGGGCCGACGTGCTGCCGTCCTTCGAGCTGGACCGCACGGTGACGCCCACGCCGGTGAACCCGCTGGGCGCCAAGGGCGTGGGCGAGGCCGGGTGCGTGGGCGCGCCCCAGGCGGTGGTCAACGCCGTCGTGGACGCGCTCGCGCCCTTCGGCGTGACCCACGTGGACATGCCGCTGCGCCCCGAGAAGGTCTGGCGCCTCCTCCGGGAGCACCGGGCGGGCTGATGCGACGGCGACCCCCCTTCCCGCGCGCGGCGCCCCGAGGGACACACCAGGGCGGCTCCCGGCGGCTTCAGTCGATCTCGACGGGCGGCCGGCCGAAGCGCGCCCGCAGGCGGTTGATGGCGGGCAGCACGCCTGGACGGCGCAGCAGCGCGCGCTCCAGGCGGCGCCGGCCCGGAAAGTCGAGCAGCATCAGGCCGATGAGGATGGTCAGGATCCCCTGACCGGGGACGGCGGGCAGCGACAGCACCACGCCCAGCGCGATCAGCACCAGGCCCAGCGCGTTCTTGAGCACGAGCCCCGACCAGCGGACGAGGCCCGTGCGGCCGCGCGCGGCGGGCGCCGGGCGCCGGAAGTGGGACGGCGGCAGCAGGACGAGCACCAGCGTCACGGCCAGGAGGCTCACCACCGAGGACAGGACGAAGAGCGCCAGGCCCAGGAGGACGCCCCGGGCCCAGCCCGCAGCGTCGAGCCAGCGGGCGAGCTCGGCGATGGTCACCGCCGGACGACTCAGCTCCGCCGGGACCGCGCGTCGAGCGGGAAGGCCATCTCCGCCCACGCCTCCCACTCGGGCACGGTCCCCGCGATGACGAGCGCGCGCGGCCAGGCCTCCTCCGCCAGGCGGTCGAAGTCGGGCTCCAGGTCGGGCTTCTCGCGGAGGGTGTAGGCCTTGAGCGGCACGCTCAGTACGGCAGGCTCTCGCGCCCCAGCAGCTCGCGGGCCACGATCATCTTCATCACCTCGGCGGTCCCGTCGCCGATCTCCAGCCCGATGACGTCGCGCAGGCGCTGCTCGAAGGGCAGCTCGTCGGTGTAGCCGTAGTGCCCGTGGAGCAGCAGGCACCGGTGGATGGTCTCCACCGCGAGCTTCGGCGCCCACCACTTGGCCATGGCCGACTCCCGCGTGTAGGGCCGGCCCTGGTCCGCCAGCCAGAGCCCGCGGTAGCAGAGCCCCCGGGCCGCCTCGATGAGCGTGGCCGCCTCCGCGATGGCGAAGGACACGCCCTCGAACTGGGCCAGCGGCCGCCCGAAGGCGCGCCGCTCCCTGACGTACTGCATGGTCTCCTCGAGCGACGCCTGGGCCGTGCCCAGGCACGCCAGCGCGATGACCAGGCGGTTGTAGTCGAAGCCGCGCATCACCTCGCGGAACCCGGTGCCCTCGGCCCCCAGCCGGTGCGAGACCGGCACGCGCACGTGGTCGAAGCTCAGCACGGCGCGGCCCACGGCGCGCGAGCCCATGTCCCGGAGCGCGCTGCGCGACACGCCCGGCAGGTCCAGCGGCACGAGGAACGCGGTGACGCCCCGGGCGCGGGCGCCCGGGCCCGTCCGGGCGAACACGATGGCGGCGTCGGCCACCATCGCCAGGCTGATGCCGGACTTCTCACCGGTGATCAGGTAGCCGTCGCCGTCCCGCTTGGCCCGGCAGGCGAGCCCGGCGGCGTCGGAGCCCACGCCGGGCTCGGTGAGCGCCAGCGCCACCACGGCCTCCCCGCTGATCGTGGGCGGCAGCCAGCGCCGGCGGACCTCCTCGCCGCCGTTGCGCCCGATGATCTCGCACGCCAGGCCCGCGAGCTGGATGGCGTAGGTGCAGCTGAAGTCGCCCCGGGCGATCTCCTCGGCGGCGATGCCCATGGTGAGGAGGTCGGCCTCCTGGCCGCCGTACTCCGCGGGTGCGCGGAGGCCCAGCAGCCCCAGCTCCCCCATCCGGCGCCAGGCGTCGCGGGGGAACTCGCCGGTGCGGTCCCACTCACGGGAGCGCGGTGCCAGCTCCCGGCGCGCGAAGGCGCGGAGGGTCCTGACCAGCTCCTCCTGCTCGGCCGTGAGGGCGAAGTCCACGGGGGCCAATGATACCCTGGGGCCGTGCGGGCCGCCGTCCCCTTCGCCGCCCTCCTGCTCGCCGCCGCCTGCGCGACGGCGGGCGGAGGCCCCCCGCCCTCCACGCGCGCGGCCGACTTCAGCATCGCGCAGATCCGCCAGCCGGCCGTGTTCGTGCGCCTGGAGCTGGCCGCGGGCCAGTTCGACGAGCGCGAGGCGGG
>JBBIOF010000324.1:0-3852 GCA_037443505.1 Candidatus Rokuibacteriota bacterium | reverse complement strand
CGCCGGCCACCAGGCGCTCACCCTCCAGGCGGAGCGCCGCGCGTACCAGGGCGCCCGCGTCGGCCGCGGCCAGGGCCGCGGCCCAGATGGACCGCGCCACCGCACGCGGCGTCATGGACGGAGGCCCGTGCGGGCCGGACGGCGTCGGGTCACGGTCCCTGGACGAATCGCCCGATCGAGGGGACGCGCCCACCGCGGCGGGCTACGCCGCGAGCTTCAGCAGGCGCTCGCCGGCTTCCCGGAGCAGGTCGTCGGTCTTCGGGAAGCAGAACCGGATCTTCGTCCGGCCGAGCTCGGGGTGCGCGTAGAACGAGGAGCCGGGCACGGTGGCCACGCCCACCTCCTTCACCAGGTACATCGCGAAGGCGGTGTCGTCCTCGAGCCCGTACTGCTTCAGGAAGTGGGCCGCGTCGGTGAGGATGTAGTACGCGCCCCGCGGCCGGTAGGTCACGAAGCCGGCGCGGTCCAGGGCCCCGAGGAGGAGGTCCCGCTTGGCCTGGTACATCTCCCGGAGCCAGACGTAGTAGCTGTCCGGCAGCGTCAGCGCCGCCACCGCCGCCTGCTGGAGCGGGTGCGGCGCCCCCACCGTGACGAAGTCGTGGGCGCGCCGGATCCCCACGCTGATGTCCGGCGGCGCGACGGCGTAGCCGATCCGCCAGCCCGTCACCGAGTAGGACTTGGAGATGCCCGAGATGGTCACCGTCCGCCCGGCCATGCCCGGCAGGGTGGCGATGGGCGTGTGGGCGAGGCCGTCGAAGACGATGTGCTCGTAGATCTCGTCGGTGATCGCCAGGAGGTCGTGGCGCCGGCAGAGGTCGGCGATGGTCTCGAGCTCGGCACGCGAGAAGACCTTCCCCGTGGGGTTGTTGGGGCTGTTGAAGACGATGGCCCGGGTCCGGGGCGTCACGGCCCGTCGCAGGCGGTCGGGATCGAAGCCGAAGTCGGGCGGCTCCAGCGGCACGAACACCGGCTCGGCGCCGGCGATGATGCAGCCGGGACCGTAGTTCTCGTAGAAGGGCTCGAAGACGATGACCTGGTCGCCGGGGTTGAGGAAGGCCAGGAGCGTGGAGAGCATGGTCTCGGTGGACCCGCAGCACACGGTGACGTGGCGGTCCGGGTCCACGTCCATCCCGTAGAGCCTCCGGTACTTGTCGGCGATGGCGCGCCGCAGCGGCGGCGCACCCCAGGTGATGGCGTACTGGTGGAAGTCGCCGTCGATGGCCCGGTGGGCCGCCTCCAGCAGCTCCCGCGGCGGCGGGAAGTTGGGCATGCCCTGGGCCAGGTTGACGCCCCCGTACTGGCCCACCACCCGGGTCATCTCCCGGATGACGGACTCCGTGAACCCCTGGACCCGCCGGGAGAGGCGCTCCCCGGCGCTCACGCCCGACGCCTCACGGGACGATGACGTCCCGCTCGATGGGATCGACCTGGACACCCCGCTCCTTGAGCCAGGCCACGCCCCGCTCCAGCGTGGCCTCCCCGGCCTCCATCTCCAGCGCCACCCACCCGTAGTCCGCCTTCACGTCGGCCCGCCGGATGTTGATGACGATGTCGAAGTCCTTCACCAGCCGGTAGAGGATGGGCTCCTGGATCAGGTGCGGCGGGAAGGTCAGGCGCACGCGGATGCGGGACATGGCGAGCAACGCCTCAGCGTCCTCCCGCGATGGCCGGCACGATGGAGATGGTGTCGCCGTCCTTGAGGGTGGTCGCCTTGCCCGCGAGGAACCGGATGTCCTCCTCGTTGACGTACACGTTGATGAAGCGCCGCAGCTCGCCGCTGTCGTCCACCAGCCGCTCGCGCAAGCCGGGGAACTGGCGCTCCAGGTCCTCCACCAGGTCCACGACCGTGTCGCCCTTGGCCTGGACCTCCGCGTGCCCGCGGGTGATGGACCGGAGCGGGGTGGGGATGCGAACCGTCACCGGCATCCGCGTTCCTCCTGGGTTCGATGGGACTTGAGCTCGGCCAGCGCCCGGTCGAACGCCGAGAGCGTGGGCCGGATCTTCACGTGGGTCTCCAGGCGGTCGTAGAGCGCGTCCGGGGTCTTGAGCCCGTTGCCGGTGATGCAGATCACCAGCGACTCGTCGCGCGGGATCACGCCCTGCTCGACCAGCTTCCGGGCCACGGCCACGGTCACCCCGCCCGCCGTCTCGGTGAAGATGCCCTCGGTCCGCGCCAGCAGCAGCATGCCCTCGACGATCTCCTCGTCGGTGGCGTGCTCGCCCCAGCCGCCGGACTCCTTGGCCGTCCGGTAGGCGTAGTAGCCGTCGGCCGGGTTGCCGATGGCCAGGGACTTGGCGATGGTGCTGGGCCGGACGGGCCGCAGCACGTCCGTGTCGTCCTTGATCATGGTCACGATGGGCCCGCAGCCTGCCGCCTGGGCGGCGTGCATCCGGGTGCGGACCGGGCCCTCCACCAGCCCCAGGGCCTTCATCTCCTTGATGGCCTTCCAGATCTTGGTGAAGAGCGAGCCGCCGGCGCAGGGCACCACGATGTGGTCGGGCGCGCGCCAGCCCAGCTGCTCCACGATCTCGAAGCCGTAGCTCTTGGACCCCTCCGAGTAGTACGGGCGGAAGTTCACGTTCACGAACGCCCACCGGTACTTGTCGGCGATCTCCGAGCAGAGCCGGTTCACCTCGTCGTACGTGCCCTCCACCGCCACCAGGGTGGGGTTGTACACCAGCGTCGCCAGCACCTTGCCCTGCTCCAGGTCGGCGGGGATGAACACGTAGGACTCGAGCCGGGCCTCGGCGGCGTGGGCCGCCACCGAGTTGGCCAGGTTGCCGGTGGAGGCGCAGGCGACGGTGTCGAAGCCGAACTCCCGGGCCTTCGTTACCGCCACCGAGACGACGCGGTCCTTGAAGGACCAGGTGGGGTGGCACACGGAGTCGTTCTTGATCCAGACCTCGCGACAGCCCAGCTCGTCGGCGAGGTTCCTGGCGCGCACCAGCGGGGTGAAGCCCACGTGGTGGCCCACCGCCGCGTCGCCCTCCACCGGGAGCAGGTCGCGGTAGCGCCACATGCTGGGCGGCCCGGCGGCGATGCTGTCACGCGTCACGCGCTCTCGCAGCGCCTCGTAGTGGTAGTCCACCTCGAGGGGGCCGAAGCAGAACTCGCAGACGTGGACGGGGGAGGACGGGTAGCCGCGGCCGCACTCGCGGCACTTGAGCCCCTTCAGCTTCTCCATCAGCGCCTCTCCATCGGTAGGGGAATTGAGCCCCGTGTGGTGCTGCACCGACAGCAAGACATTTCGCTTACTTAACAATGAACGGAGGAGCAAGTCAACAGCGGCGCGCCCGGCGGGGGTGGGTTGTATCATCCACGCTCGTGGCTTCAGCGCGCGCCGCCGCCCCGCTCGTCCTCCTCCTCGGCGCGGCCGCCGCGTTCGGCGCCGCCGCCTTCGGAGCCTCGACGCCCGCGTTCGACGACCACCCCGGCCAGGTCTACCGCCTCTGGCACACCCTCACCCGGGGCCCGGCGCCGTGGGCCTGGAACCCCGGCTGGTGGGCGGGCTACCCGGAGCTGCAGTTCTACCCGCCGGGCTTCTTCTACCTGGGAGCGCTCGTCCACCGAGCGGCGCTGGGTGCGCTGTCCGTCGACGCGACGTACCAGGCGCTGCTCTGGCTCGCCTGGCTCGCGCCCGGCCTGGCCGCCTACGCCGTGCTGGTGCGGCTGCTCGGGGACGGGTGGCTCGCGCTGCCCGGGGCGCTCGTGGCCCTGACACTCTCGGCGGGGCTGTCCAGCGGCGTGGAGGGCGGCGTGCACGTCGGCATGCTGCCCGCACGGCTCGGCTGGGCGCTCCTCCCGGCGGCGGCGCTCGCCTTCCTGGCCTGGCGCGACCGCCGCCGGGCGGG
>JBBIOF010000323.1:0-3854 GCA_037443505.1 Candidatus Rokuibacteriota bacterium | reverse complement strand
GTGGACCTGGACGCCGCCGGCAACGCGCCCGACCCCTTCCCCGCGCCGCCGGTGGACACCGCGGAGGCGTGCCAGGCCGCCCGCCGGGTCATGGCGGAGGCCGGCACCCGCCCGCTGGATTCCGTGGACCGCGAGCTGCTGTCGTCGATCTCCCTGGCGCGGTGCGCCGACCGGCACCAGCCAGCGCAACGCTCAACCTCACGGGGGACGTCAGGGTCGTGATGCCCTCGCGCCGCCCCGCGGCGCACGGGTCGTCCCCCGCACCACCTGGATCGCAGCCTATGCCACCACAGGTCTCGTCCGTTCGCGATCTGTCCCGGGCGGCGCCGCCCGACGCGGCCGCGCCGTCCCGCCCGCGCGTCCCCAGGGCGCGCCTCTACGAGGCGGGCTCCACGCTCCTGCAGGTGCTGATCAGCCTGGTGAGCCTGGCGGTCCTGAGCCCGCTCTTCGCGGTGATCGCGCTGCTGATCAAGCTGTCCAGCCCGGGTCCCGTCTTCTACCGGGGCGAGCGGGTGGGGCGGCGCCTGCGCCGGTTCACCATCTACAAGTTCCGCACCATGGTGGACGGGACGGAGGCGCGGATCGGCCCGCGGCTGCTCACCGAGGAGGACAAGTACCGCTACTGCACGCGGATCGGGCGGGTCCTCAAGCGGACCAAGCTGGACGAGCTGCCCCAGCTCATCAACGTCCTCAAGGGCGACATGCGCCTGGTGGGGCCGCGGCCAGTCCGGCCCGTCTTCCTCGAGCGATTCATGACCGAGATCCCCAACTACGCGCTCCGGTTCCTGGTGCCACCTGGCATCACGGGGGTCGCCCAGCTCCGCGGCGGCTACTACACCTCGCCCCGCAACAAGCTCCGGTACGACCTGATCTACATCCGGAACCGCTCGTTCCTGCTGGACGTCTGGCTGGTGGTCCTCACCTTCGTCAAGATCCTGAACCGCTGGCTCAGCATGGGGCTGTTCGCCCTGTTCCTCTTCCTCTTCGCCTCGTTCATCCCGGTGGCCTTCCACCCCGTGGTGACGGTGCCCGCCCTCCGGGTGAGTTTGGCGCTGCCCACCCTGGTCATCGTGGGGCTGGCGGCATGGATCTTCGTCCGGCAGGGCCCCGCGCAGCTCTCGCTCTACCGCTCGCCCCTGAACCTGCCCATCCTCCTGTTCGTGGCGCTCAACGTGGTCTCCACCGCGCTGGCCGAGCACCCCTCCCTGGCGCTGCGCGGGTCGGCGTACTACGTGGTCACGGGGTTCCTCACCGCGTTCGTCATCGTCAACACCCTGGCGACCGCCCGGTTCATCACCTGGACGGTCCGGCTGATCGCGCTCACGTCCGCGGTCATCTCCCTCCTGGGCCTCTTCGAGATCTTCCAGGTCAACCAGACGGCCGCGGCCGGGGCCGCCGGCCCGGCCTGGATCCCGGTGCGGGCCACCTCCATCCTGGAGAGCCCGCCCGCCCTGGCCGTCTACCTGGTGCTGGGGATCCCGCTGCTCCTGGCCGAGGTGACCTCCGCACGGACGCAGGGGCAGCGCGACTTCTGGCTCGCCTGCACCACGATCTCGTTCGTCGGGGTCTTCCTCACCCAGACCCGCGTGGGCCTCGTGGCCCTCCTGGTGACCGGGATCGTCTTCCTCTACCGGCGGCGCAGCGGGGTGCGGGCGTTCCTCGGCGTCTTCCTGGTGGGCGTCCTGCTCCTGGTCTCCCTGGGCCTGCCCCGCTTCTCCGCCCGCGGGATCGTGCACGAGGTGACCGGCTGGGTGGAGACCGCGGCCCGCGGGATGGACCGCTCCCCCCGGCAGTGGCTGATCGGCTCGGGCGCGGGCAGCACCACCGAGCTGGTCCGCCAGGCCACCGCCCCCGGGGCGGGCGGCGCCCCCTCCGCCGGGCGGCCCGGGATCGCCAACATGCACGTGACGCTCGTCCTCGAGCACGGCCTGCTGGGCTGGCTGGTGGTCATGTGGCTGATCCTCTCCACCATCGCCGCCATCAAGCGGGCCCACGACCGCGTCCGGGACGAGCGGCTCAAGACGCTGCTCTGGGCCATCGTGTCCTCGCTGGTGGGCTACCTGGTGTCGATGAACTCGATGAACACCTTCCACCACCTGCCGATCCAGGTGTTCTTCTGGAGCCTGATCGGCATCGGCCTCGGCATCGTGGCCCACACCGTCGCGCCCCGCTCCCAGAACCTGATCTGGCGGTTCGGCGATGCCGGCGACTGATCTCCCGGGGAGCTCCGGGCCCCCCCGGGGTCGCACGCGGCCGCCCGCGGTGGTGGCGGCGATCCTGGCCACCGTCGTGCTGCTCGCCGCGTTCTACCTGGGCACCCTGGCGCACAGCGTGGCGGTGCTCCCGTCGCTCATCGAGTGACTCCGAGGACCGGAGGGCGCCGGGCCGCTGGTCGAGCCCCTCGAGCACCCGCGCCGCCCAGGAGGTCTCATGAGCCCGAGAAACTTCGTCAAGCACTGCCTCTACCACGCGGGCGTCACCCGCCCCGCGCGCGCCGATGCGGGCGCGCCACGCGCCTGGATCCTCTCCTACCACTCGGTCGGCGTTCCCGACGGCGCCGCCGGCCGGTACGCGTCGCCCGCCGTGACGGTGCCGCCCGCCGTCTTCGAGCGCCACGTGGCGTACCTGGCCCGGCACTTCCGGATCGTGTCCATGGACGGCCTCGCCGACTGGCTCGCGGGGGGCGCCCCCTCCGGGCGCCCGGTGGTCGCCGTCACCTTCGACGACGGCTACCGCGACAACTACCAGTACGCGTTCCCCATCCTCAGGCGCTACCGGGCCCCGGCGACCTTCTACGTGGTGACGGACGCGATCGGCAACACCCACCCGCTCTGGACCGTGGAGCTCAGGGAGCTGGTCCACCGCGCGCGGCGCCGCGGCGTCACCGCGGCCCGCCTCCTCGACCGCCCCACCGACCTCGGGAGCGAGTCGGCCGCCGAGCGGACGCTCCGGGCGCTGACCCGCACCCTGCGGTCCCTGGACCGCAAGGCGCGCGAGGAGGCGCTGGCCGCGATGCGCAGCGACCTCCTGCCGGCGGACGACGGCCGGCGGCCGGCCGTGATGATGAGCTGGGACGAGCTCCGCGAGATGCGGCGCGCCGGCATGGTGATCGGCAGCCACACCATGAGCCATCCCGCGCTGCCGGACATCCCGCCCGGCGAGGCCGCCCTGGAGATCGCGGGATCGAAGGCGCGGCTCGAGGCGGAGCTGGGGGGCCGCGTGGCCCACTTCGCCTACCCCAACCCCGGCGGGCGCATCCAGGTGGGCGAGGCGCTCCGGGCGCTGGTGCGCGACGCCGGCTACCTGACCGCCCGCACCAGCCGGAAGGGCGCGGTGCGACCGGACACCGACCGCTTCGCGCTGCACGGCGTCGGCGTCGGAGCCCGATGCAGCCACCCGGCGCTGCTGGCCTGGATGCTGAGCGACCGGATCCATCGACTCCGCCGACTCCTCGGCAGGCAGGAACCGCGATGAACGCCGACGACACGGAAGACACGACGACCTACTGCGTGCTGGTGAACGACGAGGAGCAGTACTCGCTCTGGCCCGCCGACCGGGAGCGCCCGCCGGGCTGGCGGGACACGGGCCGGAGCGGGTCGAAGGCCGAGTGCCTCGCGTACGTCAGGGAGGTCTGGACCGACATGCGGCCGGCGAGCCTCCGCCGGGCCATGGACGGCCGGACGCCGGGCGCGGGGACGGAGGCGCCGTGACCGCCGGCCTCGCGTACTGGAAGGCGCGGCTCGAGGGCAGTCCCATGCTCGGGCTGCCCACGGACCGTCCCCGGCCGGCCGTGCGCCGGTCCCGCGCGCGGACCCACGCGTTCACCCTGCCGGCCGCCCTCACCGCGCCGCTCG